>NZ_BAABCS010000002.1:0-152858 GCF_039539165.1 Flavobacterium chungnamense | reverse complement strand
TTGTTGTTAAACAAAGTTTTTTCTATCACTTATTGAAAACGGCCACTTTAAACATAAAATCTTTTGAAAAGCCTAAATCTATTCAATACAAAAACAACCTAGCCCTGATTGAAGCAACTACCTTGTAACGCGGAAAGCAGGAATACCGACCGCAAGAAAGCGCTGATGGTTCGCTCCTGAAAAATACTTTGAGATATTATACCTATATATATTGTATGTGTTTTGTTAATCTCCTATATTTGCAGTCCATAAAATTTAAGGAATGATAAAGATTACTCTACCTGACGGTTCGGTTAAGGAGTTTGCAAATGGTACAACTCCAATGGATGTTGCAAAAAGCATCAGTGAAGGATTAGCGCGAAATGTGATTTCGGCAGCTTTTAATGGTACAACTATAGAAACTTCTACGGAATTAACGACCGATGGTTCATTGATATTATATACATGGAATGAAAAAGAAGGAAAAAAAGCTTTTTGGCATTCTACATCACACGTTATGGCTCAAGTTTTGGAGGAAAAATACAATGGTATTAAATTGACTCTCGGACCTGCTATTGATAATGGATTTTATTATGATGTTGATTTTGGTGATAACAAAATAACTGATGCAGATTTTAAAGCTATTGAAGATAGAGTTTTAGAAATTTCTAGAGAGAAACATGAATTTAAAATGCGTCCTGTTTCTAAAGCAGAAGCATTAGCTACCTATAAAGATAATGAATATAAAACGGAGTTGATTTCAAACTTAGAAGACGGAACTATTACATTTTGTGACCATGCTAACTTCTTTGACTTGTGTCGTGGTGGACATATTCCGAATACTGGAATTATTAAAGCTATGAAAATCATGAGTGTTGCCGGTGCTTATTGGCGTGGCGATGAGAAAAACAAGCAGTTGACACGTGTTTATGGAGTTTCGTTTCCTAAACAAAAAGATTTAACTGACTATCTTGAATTACTTGAAGAAGCAAAAAGACGCGACCACAGAAAACTTGGAAAAGAGTTAGAATTATTTGCGTTCTCACAAAAAGTAGGTCAAGGTTTACCTTTATGGTTACCAAAAGGAGCAGCTTTGAGAGATAGATTGGAGCAATTCTTGAAAAAAGCACAAAAAAAAGCAGGTTACGAACAAGTTGTTACTCCACATATTGGCCAAAAAGAGCTCTATGTTACTTCTGGACATTATGCTAAATATGGAGCTGATAGTTTTCAACCCATAACTACTCCAGCTGAAGGCGAAGAGTTTTTATTGAAACCTATGAACTGTCCTCATCACTGTGAAATTTATAACACAAAACCATGGTCGTATAAAGATTTGCCAAAACGTTATGCAGAATTTGGAACTGTTTATAGATATGAACAAAGTGGTGAATTGCACGGATTAACTCGTGTAAGAGGATTTACTCAAGATGATGCACATATCTTTTGTACTCCAGATCAATTGGATAGTGAGTTTAAAAAAGTAATTGACCTTGTATTATATGTATTTGGTTCATTAGGTTTTGAAAACTTTACTGCTCAGATTTCATTACGCGATCAAGAAAACAGAGATAAATATATAGGAAGCGATGAGAATTGGGAAAAAGCTGAAAATGCGATTATCAATGCAGCAGCAGATAAAGGTTTGAAAACTGTAGTTGAATATGGTGAAGCTGCATTCTATGGTCCAAAGTTGGATTTTATGGTAAAAGATGCTTTAGGAAGAAGTTGGCAACTTGGAACAATTCAGGTTGATTATAACTTACCAGAGCGTTTTGAATTAACTTATAAAGGTGCAGATGATAAATTACACCGTCCAGTTATGATTCACCGTGCACCATTTGGTTCGATGGAGCGTTTTATTGCCATTTTACTAGAACATACCGCAGGAAACTTCCCACTTTGGTTGATGCCAGAACAAGCTATTATCTTGTCTTTGAGTGAGAAATATGAAAATTATGCAAAAAAAGTTTTAGAATTGCTAGAAAATCACGAAATTCGCGCCCTAATTGACAACCGCAACGAAACAATAGGTAAGAAAATTAGAGAAGCTGAAGTTCAGAAGATGCCGTTTATGCTTATAGTTGGTGAGGAAGAAGAGAAAAATGGAACCATTTCAGTACGTCGTCACGGTCAAGAAGGAAAAGGTAATATTTCGGTAACAATTGAGGAATTTGCTAAAATTGTAAACGAAGAAATTGCCAAAACATTAAAAACATTTGAAGTTTAACTAAAATAATAAAGCCATAGCAATTAGAAACAACAGAGGTTATCAACCTCGAGTAGAAAAAAAAGATGAACACAGAATAAATAATTTTATTCGTGTACCTGAAGTGCGTCTTGTTGGAGACAATATAGAACCAGGTATTTTTAAAACTGCAGATGCTATGCGTCTTGCGGATGAATTGGAATTAGATTTGGTAGAGATTTCTCCAAATGCTGAACCACCAGTATGTAAAATTATAGACTATAAAAAGTTTGTTTACATGCAAAAAAAGCGTGAGAAAGAGCTAAAAGCAAAATCAACGCAAATTGTGGTTAAGGAAATTCGTTTTGGTCCTCAAACAGACGAACATGATTATGAGTTCAAAAGAAAAAATGCTGAAAAATTCCTTAAAGAAGGTTCAAAATTAAAAGCATTTGTATTCTTCAAAGGACGTTCAATCATTTATAAAGAGCAAGGACAAATATTATTATTACGTTTAGCTCAAGACTTGGAAGAGCATGGAAAAGTAGAAGCTTTACCAGTTCTTGAAGGAAAGAGAATGATAATGTACATTGCTCCTAAGAAAAAGAAGTAAACAGTTTTCAGTCTCTTTAAACAGAGGATGAATTACAAAAATAAGTAAGTAAGTTAAATTTAAATAAATTAGGGAAATTATGCCTAAAATGAAAACAAAATCTAGTGCTAAGAAACGTTTTAAAGTTACTGGCTCTGGAAAAATTAAAAGAAAACACGCTTTCAAAAGCCACATCTTGACTAAAAAGTCTAAGAAGCGTAAATTAGCTTTAACTCACTCTGCATTAGTTGCTAAAGTGGATGAAAAAAGCATTAAACAACAATTAAGAATTATCTAATAGCTATCAGCTTATAGCTGAAAGTCTTTAGAATAATCTTTAGGTTAAAACAATTTTAATAACCTTGGAGTATGGCTATAAAGTTCCTTTGATTAAATTCAGGACGCCTACTACAAAAACACAAGAAAATTATGCCAAGATCAGTAAATTCAGTTGCTAAAAGAGCAAGAAGAAAAAAGATAATGAAGCAAGCCAAAGGTTTCTTTGGTCGTCGTAAAAACGTTTGGACTGTAGCTAAAAACGCAGTTGAAAAAGCGATGGTTTATGCTTATCGCGATAGAAAACAAAACAAGAGAAACTTCCGTTCATTATGGATTCAACGTATTAACGCTGGAGCTCGTTTAGAAGGAATGTCTTACTCTCAATTTATGGGATTAGTTAAGAAAAACGGTATAGAATTGAATCGTAAAGTATTAGCAGATTTAGCAATGAATCACCCAGAAGCTTTCAAAGCTGTTGTGAAAAAAGTGAAATAAAAAACGTTTGTACAACCTGTTTAACTTACTTACATATAGAAAATCCCAATCGAAAGGTTGGGATTTTTTGTTTATTATATAAATAATTTGTTTTCTAACCAAAAACTTCTTCCTTCTCACCATCATAACTAGCGAAAACCATAGTTGGATGCGAGTCTTGGTGAAATATATTTCCATCTTTATCGATTGCAATTGCTCCAGCAAAACCATCATAAGGTTTTAATTCTGCGAAAGTTTTCTCGAACGCTTTTTCTAGAGAAAATCCGTCAGTAACACGAGTCACTATTTTAGCCGCAACTGCGCCACTAACAATATCTTCTCCAACTCCAGTCAAACTAACACCACAAAATTCATTCACATAATTTCCAGCAACCGTAGCACTATCTGATATTCTTCCAGGAATTTCAAAACCTTTTCCTCCAGTTGAAGTTGCAGCGGCAAGATTTCCATCTTTATCTAGAGCCACACAACCCACAGTTCCTGTTCCTGTTGATTCTAGCTTCGCTTCATATTCTGCTCTTCGTTGAGGAATTTCAGTAGAAAATTGTTCAAATCCGTGTTGTCTAGCAAAATTGGTTGCTCCACTTCCACCCAAAACTCTATCATCAACTTTCATCAATTCTAAAGCTACTTGAATAGGATTTTTTACTTCCTCAATATTGATAACGCCACTAAACTTTTGTGACGTCCCATCCATCAAAGAAGCACTCATTCTAATCTTTCCATCACTTTGAATCTGCGAACCAATTCCAGCATTAAACAATTCGTCATCTTCTAATAACGAAACTGCATAAACTACGGTTTCAACAGCCGAATGTGTTTTCAAGTACTCATAAGAATCCTTTACAATTCTCAATAAAGCATTTTGCTTAGCAACTTTTGTCTCCTGACTTGTAGAAGATTCCGAAAAAAAACCACCGTGAATTATAATTTTCATGTTAGATAGTAGATTTTAAATATTTGATATCAGATATCTAATATTTAATTTGGAATTAAACGTATTGCGAACTGTTTATTGTCATTTTAAAAGTATCCAAATCAAAAGTATCATGCTTACTCATCACGTGAGTCACTAAATGATTTATAGATATAGGTTTACCAAGTTCAACCTGAGTCAAATTAGTATCTTTCACTTCTCTTCCATCAACTAAAATCACTAGTCCAGACCCAATTGCTTCCATTTGTCGACCATTCAAAATCAACAAACCAGTATCTTCTCCAAGACCAATTCCTAAAACTTTTGGATTTCCAACAACGGCTTGAAACAATCTACCTATTCTTCCACGCTGCACAAAATGCGTATCAATTACAACATCATCAATCAAACCTAAACCAGAAGTAATCTTCACCTCACCTTTCAACAAAGCTTCATGACTACTACCTTGATAAATCATATTATTACTAGCAGCAGCAGCTCCAGCAGAAGTTCCTGCGTAAATAAAATCAGTATTTCTATACTTATCAATTAATATATCGTCAAATGGAGTTCCACCTAAAATCGATGTCAATCGCAATTGATCACCACCAGTAAACATCACTACATCAGCTGCTTTTAATCGCTCTAAAACTTCAGGCTCGCTTGCTTGCTCACGTTTCTCAATATATAAAACATCAACATTATTCGCTCCTAAATAGCTAAAAGCTTTCACATACTCTGGTCCAATTTCTCTTGGAATTTTCGAAGCCGTAGTAATAACTTCAATCCTAGATAACTCTTTATTTACGGATTCTTTTATGATTCTTTTTAAAATTCCCTCTTCAAAAAAGTTTAAATTCTTTGGAGCGTCTTTATCCAAATTTGTTTCGGTAAAACTGCCTTTATCAACAGCGCCACCTATTATTATTAGTTTTCCTTGTATTTTCATGCAGTAAAAATAACTATTTCATAATATTTCACAAACGTTTTATAGCTTTTTGAAGCGAAACTTATTGACGACTTATTAACCATGTTCCTACTTTACGCTCTACAAAGTGCCGCTTCAAATGAAATTCATCGAACTCCTATGAAAATTATTGCCTTAGTAAGATATTCAGGGCTAAACGGTATTTGTATTGCATTTTATTCATTTTTTCAAAAGAATTTCTATTATTTAAGCTTGCAAAAGGCAAATCAAATCCCTAAAAATCAACACAACGATAATAAATCAAATAAAAAACAAACTTTTTCTCATAAAAAATGTTTCATAATAATAAATATTTTCTATTTTTAACAAATCCATTACAATCAATACAAAACAAAATACCAATAGAATATGAAGATCGATAAAATTCAAGCGTTACGTGGACCAAACATTTGGAGTGTACAAAGAAAAAAGCTAATCCAAATGCGTTTGGATTTAGAAGAAATGGAAGAGCGTCCAACCAATAAAATTGAAGGTTTTCGTGAACGAATTGAAGCCATGTTTCCCACAATGATAGAACATCGTTGTTCAGAGGGTTGTCGTGGCGGTTTCTTTTCAAGAGTTGAAAGAGGAACTTGGATGGGACACGTTATCGAACACATTGCTTTAGAAATTCAAACCCTTGCCGGAATGGAAACCGGTTTTGGAAGAACTCGTGAAACCAAAACTCCAGGAATTTATAATGTAGTTTTTAGCTATACAGAAGAAAATGTAGGCTTATACGCAGCAGAAGCAGCAGTAAGAATTGCAGAAGCTTTAATAGATGGAACTGACTACAATCCAGAAGAAGATATTCAGAAAATGCGTGAAATTCGTGAGCGTGTTCGTCTTGGTCCATCAACAGGAAGTATTGTTGAAGAAGCGGTTGCAAGAGATATTCCTTGGATTAGACTTGGAACAAATTCATTAGTACAATTAGGTTATGGTGTAAATCAAATGCGTTTTCAAGCTACGATTACTTGTAAAACTAGTAGTATCGCAGTAGATATCGCTTGTAATAAAGAACAAACCAAAAAAATGTTAGACGCAGCTTCTATTCCTGTCGCAAGTGGCGGAATTTGTGTTGATGAAGAAGATTTAGAGGCAGTTGTAAAGAAAATTGGTTATCCAATTGTATTAAAACCTTTAGACGGAAATCACGGAAAAGGCGCATCAATCAATGTTAAAACATGGGAAGATGCTGTAGAAGGTTTGGCTTATGCAAAAAAATACAGTCATAGAGTTATTGTAGAAAAATTTATTATTGGTTATGATTTTAGAGTTTTAATCATTGATAATAAATTAGTTGCAGCAGCTAAACGCGAACCAGCTCATGTAAAAGGTGATGGAAAACAAAACATTCAACAATTAATAGAAGAAACCAATCTTGACCCAAGACGTGGTTATGGTCACGAAAATGTATTAACTCAAATCGATGTTGATAGAGATACCACTGATTTATTAGAGAAACTAGGTTACACTTTAGAAACAATTCCAAGAAAAGACGAAGTAGTTTATTTAAAATCTACCGCTAATTTAAGTACAGGTGGAACTTCTGTTGATATTACTGATATGATGCACCCAGAAAATATTTTCCTTTGTGAAAGAATTTCTCGTGTTATCGGATTGGATATTTGTGGAGTTGACATCATGGCAGAAAATTTAACGCAACCATTAAAGGAAACAGGCGGTTGTATTCTTGAAGTAAATGCTGCTCCAGGTTTTAGAATGCACTTAGCACCAAGCGAAGGTTTGCCAAGAAACGTAGCTGCTCCAGTAATTGACATGCTTTATCCTCCTGGAAAACCTAGTAGAATTCCAATTATTGCCGTAACAGGAACTAATGGAAAAACTACAACGACACGTTTAATGGCACATATTGTAAAAAATAATGGTTATCGTGTAGGTTTCACAACATCTGATGGGATTTATGTTCAAAACCATTTGATGGAAAAAGGTGATACCACAGGACCAATTTCTGCTGAATATATATTGAAAGATCCAACGGTTGAATTTGCAGTTCTAGAAACGGCTCGTGGAGGAATTCTCCGTTCAGGTTTAGGTTTCAGTCGTTGCGATATTGGAATTATTACCAACATTCAAGAAGACCATTTAGGATTATCCGATATTCACACTTTAGATGACTTGGCTCGCGTAAAAGCTACTGTTGTTCGCAGTATAAAAAAAGATGGTTGGGCAATTTTAAATGCAGAAGACGACCAATGTTTGAAAATAGCCAACGAATTAAGTTGCAATGTTGCCTATTTTTCAATGGATGAAAACAATCCAAAAGTAGTTCAATTTGCTAAAGAAGGAAAAATTGTAGCCGTTTACGAAAATGGATTTATCACCATCAAAAAAGGTGAGTGGAAAATTCGAGTAGAAAGAGCAACACACGTTCCGTTAACAATGGGCGGAAAAGCAAAATTCATGATTGCTAATGTTTTAGCAGCCACTTTAGCAGCTTATTTACAAGGATTTAAAACAGAAGATATTAGTTTGTCATTGCAAACATTCATTCCAAGTGCGGCGCAAACTCCAGGAAGAATGAATATTTTTGAGTTCAAAAAATTCAAAGTATTGATTGACTTTGCTCATAATCCTGCAGGATATAAAGGTGTTGAAGAATATTTAAGCAGTGTTGATGCTACCAAAAAAATCGGAATTATTGCTGGAGTTGGTGATCGACGTGACGAAGATATTAAAGAATGTGCAACAATTGCTGCTCGAATGTTTGACCACATCATCATTCGCCAAGAAAAATATTTACGTGGAAGAACCGAAGAAGAAATCATTGGTTTAATCATGGAAGGTATTGCCGCTTCAGGTAGAACTATAACTCACGAAATTATTTCTAAAGAAACTGAAGCAATCAAACATGCTATTGACACTGCTGAAGATGGAACATTTATAACAGCATTAAGTGATGTAGTTACTAATGCCATTGAAATTGTTCAAAGTTATTTGGATAAAGAACAAGAAGAAACTGTCTAAAAGATAAATTTCTAATACATAAAATCCCAAATTCCAAACGGTTTTTGGGATTTTTTTAAATCAAGAAAGAAAAAAATGAAAAAACAAATATTTACATTTTGCTTACTCTTTTTATTGTTTATAAATGCTTCTTGTCAAAAAAAAGATACTAAATCTAGCGAAATCATTAAACCTGAATTTGATAAAATTTTAGATAGTTTGAATGTAAAAGGTTCTGTATTAATTTACGATTTGAAAAATAAAATCTATTATTCTAATAATTTTTCTTGGTCAAAAATGGGAGTTATTCCTGCTTCGACGTTTAAAATACCAAATTCAATAATTGCTTTAGAAACAGGAGTTATTGAGAGCGACTCTACAATTTTTAAATGGAATGGAGAAAAAAGAAGATTTAAAAAATGGGAACAAGATTTAACCCTAAAGAAAGCTTTTCAAGTCTCTTGTGTTCCTTGCTATCAAGAGATTGCAAGAAAAGTTGGTGTAGAAAGAATGAAATCTTATTTAAAAAAACTAAACTATAAAGGAATGGTTTTCGACACACTAACAATAGATAATTTTTGGCTAGAAGGAAAATCAAGAATTTCACAAATGCAACAAATTGATTTTTTAAAACGATTATATTTTTCAGAACTACCCATATCCAAAAGAACAGAAAATATTATGAAAGACATTATGAAAATCGAAGAAACATCTGCATACACATTAAGTGGCAAATCAGGTTGGGGAATGAGAAATGAAATTAATAATGGTTGGTTAGTAGGATATTTAGAAAAAAATAATTCAGTATATTTTTTTGCAACCAATATTGAAAAAGAAGAAACGAATATGGATGAATTTCCAGCAATAAGATTAAACGCAACTAAAGAAGCTTTTAAAAAATTAAATATTCTAAATTAAATGCAAAACTTACAAAACCTCATTTCACAACTGGAATCTAAAATTCCTTTTCACCAAAAGACAAATTCTTCTGTTTCAAATGCTACAGTTGGTTGGCAAATTGAGCATAGTTTGAAAACTATTTATCAAATTGTTTTAGTTGTTAAAAACTCCAATCCTCAAGAATACCGGTGGAAGTTTAATAAAAGTAAACTGTTTATTTCAGTTCTGGGTTTCATTCCAAGAGGCAAAGCCAAAGCTCCAAAAGTAGTTCTACCTGACGAAAATATTTCCGAAGAGTCACTATTGTTAAGTTTGCAAAAAGTAAAATCAGTACTTCAAGAATGGGATTCGTTTGATAAAAACGCCTATTTCCCACATCCATTTTTTGGGAATTTGAATAAAAAATCAACAGAATGGTTTTTGAAATTACATACTAACCATCATTTGAAAATTGTAAATGATATTTGTAAAGCATAATTTCAAATCATAAAATAATTAAAAAATCAATTAAATTTAGATTTCTCCAATAAATGTAAGACCTTTGCACACTTTTATTTAAGGAATTATATGAAGAAGAAAATTGAAATTCTTGCTCCTGCAAAAGATTTAATTCACGGAATGGCTGCTATAAATGCCGGTGCCGATGCTGTTTATATTGGTGCACCGCAATTTGGAGCTCGTTCTAACGCGCACAACTCTATCGAAGATGTAGCTGAATTAGTAAAATATGCTCACCTTTTTAATGCACAAGTTTTTGTAGTAATCAACACTATATTATATGATGATGAATTAGAAACGTGCCGTCAATTAATTTGGAAATTATATGACATTGGTGTTGATGCCTTAATCATTCAAGATATGGCAATCATGGAAATGGATTTGCCTCCAATAGTGCTTCATGCAAGTACTCAAGCTAATAATCGTGATGCAGATAAAATAAAATTCCTAAAAGATGCCGGAATGAAACGTGTGGTTTTAGCGCGTGAGTTGAATTTGCATCAAATAAAAGAAATCAGTGAAGCAAGCGATGTTGAATTGGAATTCTTTGTAACCGGAGCTTTGTGTGTATCGTTTAGCGGAAATTGTTATATGAGTGTTGCCAATGGCGAACGTTCGGCCAATCGTGGTTCGTGTGCACAAAACTGTCGATTACCTTACAATTTAATTGATGGAAATGGCGATACTTTAATCAAAAACAGTCACTTGCTTTCTATAAAAGATTTCGATGTTTCTGATCAAATTCCAAATTTAATTGAAGCTGGAATATGTTCGTTTAAAATTGAAGGCCGTTTGAAAGATATCGTTTATGTAAAAAATAATGTATCGTATTTACGTCAAAAATTAGATGCTTTTTTAGAACAAAATAGTGACCGATATATCAAAGCATCATCAGGAAAATCAACTTATACTTTTGAATCTTCGCTTGATAAAAGTTTCAATCGTGGTTACACTGACTATTTTGTAAACGAAAGACATCAAGCAATTGGTTCTTGGGAAAGTCCAAAATCAAAAGGTCAATACATTGGAAAACTGATTAAAACGGTTGGAAATTCGTATGAAATTGAAAATGGCGAATTGCTTAATAATGGTGATGGTTTATGTTTCATTAACGAAAACAATGAAGCCGACGGAATTTATGTAAACCGTGCTGAAAATGGTTTTGTGTATCCAAATGTTCTTAAAGAAATTAAAGACGGAACTTTCATCTATAGAAACAACGATGCAGCTTTTATCAAAATTGTAGAACGTGAGGACAGTGCTGTCCGTAAAATTAGTACAACTTTACTGCTTTCTGAAAATGAAAATGGTTTTGAATTAAAAGCTACTGACGAAGACGGAAATGTGAGCGTTGTGACTCTAGTTCATCCGAAAGAACAAACCAAAAACAACGAATCGATTGAGGAAAATTTCAAAATAAATTTAGCTAAAACCGGTTTTACTCCTTATAATGCTGATAAAATTACAATTGAATTCTCACAAAATTGGTTTTTACCTATTTCTAAAATCAATGAAATGCGTAGAACGGTTTATGAGCAATTGACTGAAATTCGTTTGGCAAATTACGTTCGTGAAGAACATCAAATGGTTAAAACATCGCATCCTTATCCAGAAAGTAAATTGGATTTTATGTACAATGTTGCTAACAAAACGGCTCGAAAATTCTACGAAAGACATGGTGTAACCGAGATAGAACAAGCCTTCGAATTGCAATGGGATCCGGGAAAATCTCGTGTTATGACAACTAAATATTGCATCAAATACGAATTAGAAAAATGTCCAAAATATCACAAAGATACTATGGATGGTAAACTAAAAGAACCATTAGTATTGAAACAAGGTGAATTAGAATACAAATTGAAATTCAATTGCAAACCATGCGAAATGGAAATTTGGGAAAAAGATGCAGAGTTTGAAATCGAAGAAGATTAACAAATTGTAACAAAGGATAATGATTTTAGTCTAACTAACATTATCCTTTTTTTATACCTTTACCACAACAAACAAATTACATTATGAACAAAAAAATTATACTATTCTTCAGTTTATTTATTGCTATTGTTTCTCAAGCGCAATTGAAGAAAATTACATTAGAAGACGGCGTTTTGCAACAAGGAAGAAAATTTGGAGCTGATAAAATGACAGGCTTTCAATGGATTCCAAACACTAATAAATATGTTTCTTTTAAAGATTCTTGGACAACGCTAGTATTAGGAACTCAAGGTCCAAATTTCATTGAGACACCAACTTTAGCAGACATAAACACGGCTTTAGGAACTAAATTAAAAAATTTCTTTGGAATAGAATGGTTAGACGCTTCTACAATTTTAGTTTCAGAAAATGGAAAATATTTTACTTATTCTTTGACTTCAAAATCAGGAAAAGAACTATTACAAACTCCAGAAGCTGCCGAAAATCAAACCTTTGACAAATCGAAACAAAATCTTGCTTTTACCGAAGGGAACAATTTATTTCTTATAAATAAAAACAAAGAAAAAGTTGCTGTTACTAATAATTCCGATAAAAATATAGTTTCGGGACAATCTATTTCTAGAAACGAATTTGGAATTTCTGGTGGTATTTTTTGGTCACCAAAATCATCTTTTTTAGCTTTTTATCAAAAAGATGAAACCGATGTTGCCGACTATCCTTTATTAGACATCAACGAAACTCCTGGAAAATTGGTTTCTATAAAATATCCAATGATTGGTCAAAAATCGGAAAAACCTAGAGTTGGAATTTATAATCTTTCAACAGAAAAAACTGTTTTCATCAAACCCAGAAATAATGCTGACGATTATTTAACCAATCTTTCTTGGACTCCAGACGAAAAATTCATCTTAATTGCTGAATTAAATCGTGGTCAAAATGATATGTGTTTGAATTTATATGATGCAAATTCAGGTGCATTTATCAAAACTCTTTTAAACGAAATTAGTGACAAATGGGTTGAACCAGAACACGATGCCTTTTTTCCAAGTGAGAAATCAAATAATTTTGTTTGGCATAGCGAAAAAGATGGTTTTCAAAATTTATACTATTATACAATCGATGGAAAATTGATTAAACAATTGACTAGTAACAAATTTGTAACAAGAGATATTTTAGGAGCAAATCCTGCAGGAACTGAAATTTATTTTAAATCAACTGGCCCAAATCCAACAAATATGTTGGTTTATAAAGTTGATTTGAAAGGAAAACAAACCTTAATTACTAAAGACGAAGGCGTTCATAATGTTTCTATTTCTTCTGATTACAATTGGATTTTTGATGAATATTCTAATCATTCAACGCCTTCAAAATCGTTACTTTACGACAAAAAAGGTAAGGCAATTACTCTTTTGGAAAGTAAAAATAAATACGAAGGTTACGAAATGGGAACAGCTGAAATCAAAACGATAAAAGCTGCCGATGGAACAACCGATTTATATACAAGATTAATCAAGCCAAGTAATTTTGATGCCTCAAAAAAATATCCAGTGATGGTTTATGTTTATGGTGGACCGCATGCACAAATGATTACGAATTCTTATTTAGATGGCGCGAATTTATGGATGTATTGGATGGCAGAACAAGGTTATTTAGTATTTACAGTGGACAATCGTGGTTCTGACAATCGTGGATTTGCTTTTGAAAGTGTGATTCATGGAAAATGCGGAACTAACGAAATTGAAGATCAAATAAAAGGTGTAGAATACTTAAAATCATTACCTTATGTTGACGGAAATCGTTTAGCGGTTCACGGTTGGAGTTATGGTGGATTTATGACTAATTCGTTAATGCTAAGAAAACCAGATGCTTTCAAAGTTGGAGTTGCCGGTGGACCAGTTGTAGATTGGAAATGGTATGAAGTAATGTATGGTGAACGCTACATGGATACACCAACAGAAAATGCAAAAGGTTTTGAAGAAGCAAGTTTGCTTACTTATGTTAAAGATTTGAAAGGAAAACTACTTTTAATTCATGGAACTAATGATGATGTAGTTGTAGAACAACACAATTTATCATTAGTAAAGAAATTTGTTGAAGCAGGAAAACAAGTAGATTATTTCCCTTATCCAATGCACAAACACAATGTCATTGGAAAAGACAGAGTACATTTGATGACTAAAGTTTTGAATTATATTATTGAGAATAATAAATAAAAACATTTTACTTTAAAATATAAAAATCCCAAATTTCAATACTAATTGAGTTTGGGATTTTTTATGATTAAATTTTAATAACATTAGATTTTAACAATTTCCACTCCTTGTAAATGAGTATTTGGAATAGAATAAAAAACAACGAGTTAAAAATCCAAATATCTAGATAAACCGGTTCGTTAATAAAAACTAATTGTGTGTTTCCTGTTAAAAAAATCAAACAACTGCTCATTAAATAGAATGTCAATCCATAGCAAAAGAAATGATACTTATAAGATTCTTTTAAATTTTCATAGAAGTAAACGAATGAATATAAAATTAAAAGAATTGATGTTGTCCCAATTTCAAAATTATTGAATTCCCAATATAATGAAGGTGTTTTATAATATTGAAAGCATAAAAGAAGTAACACTATTCCTAAATTAATGTAAACTAATCGCTTTAATAATTTATTTTTAAAGAGTTGATAGAAGAATAAACTCAACACTATAAACTGTATCACGAAATAATAATGTGATAGGAAAAAGTTTTTATTTGGATATAAAACACCTATTATATTACAGCATAATTCAACAACAAATTGAACGATTAAATAATACATAATGTATCTATAAACAATATCTTTAGCTTTTCTAGATTTAAAAAACAAGACACTATTAATAAATAAAAGGAAGAGACCAATTAAACTAATTGTAAAGGAAAAAAGCATATTTTTTTTTAAGTTTTCTGTTTTTTCTTTTTCGCTGCAGGAAATAATACATTGTTTAATATCAATCGAAAACCAGGAGAATTCGGATGCAAATCTAAAACTGTTGGAGCATCACCTACTCTATGTTGATAATCTTCAGGATCATGTCCTCCAAAGAAAGTAAAAAATCCTTTTCCTTTTTGACCATGAATATATCTTGCTTCTTCATTCAATTCATTCTGACCTAAAACTAAAACATTAGATTTTATCAATTCTCTTTCAAATGAAGTTGTTTGTCCCATAAAACCTTTTACTAATTGGGTATGATTTTGACATAACATACTAGGAATTACATCCCATTTTGCAGAATATTCCATCAATGTAAAATAGTCTTTCTCCATTGGAATTCTTCTTTTTTCGGTCATATCAATATCTGAAAACTCATAATGCTCAGGTTTTCTATCCAAAATAAAATTTTTGAAAGCGAAAGTTTTAGCATAATCTATTTTCGATTGATAATTTGCTTCACTATCATCGCCATCAAACATTGGTTCGCAAATATCAACACCTTCAGCTGCAAGTGCAATATCAAAACTATCTGTCGCTGAACACATTGCAAACATAAAACCGCCGCCAATTACAAAATCTCTTATTTTTTTGGCAACAGCTAACTTTGCCTCAGAAACTTTTGAAAAACCAAGTTTTGCAGCCAAAGCTTCCGCTTCCTTTTTTTGATCTATATACCATGGAGCATTTCTATAGGCACCATAAAACTTACCATATTGACCAGAAAAATCTTCATGATGTAAATGCAACCAATCGTATAATATTAATTGATCATTAAGGACTTCTTCATCATAAATTGGTGTAAAAGGGATTTCAGCATAAGTCAAAACCATAGTTACTGCATCGTCCCAAGGTTGCTTACCTTTTGGTGTATAAACTGCAATCTTTGGTGCTTTTTCTAAAACAACAGTTTCCATATTTTGAGAAGGTGAAGATATTTCGTCAAGAATTTGATTGGCTTCACCTTCTGATAGAATTTCGAAACTTACACCTCTAATTTGACATTCTTTCCTTATTTCTGGAACATCTGGCAATAAAAAAGAACCTCCTCGATAATTCAATAACCAACTGGCTTTATATTGTTTATCAAGGCACCAATAAGTTATACCATAAGCTTTTAGATGGTTTTTTTGAGAAACATCATCCATTGGCAATAGAATAAAATTGGCGTGAACCTTAGTTAAACAAACCAAAAGAAGCATTAGGCAAACTGACTTTAAGAATTTCATACTTAATGAATAAATTTATCTTCGAAGATACTATTTTTAGATTATATAGTCAAAGATAATGTTTTGTTAAATATTCTACATTAAAACTAAAAACACATAAAACTACATGTATGAGAGAAATTTATTGTAGCTGATTTTGGATTAACAATTAAATTCAATTTAACATGAACATAAACAAAACAATAACCATGGGTAATTCTTTTAAAAGCAATAGTTTTTAAAAAAAAAATGAAATTATGTTATCATTTAGATGGTAAGTTAATTTTAATTTGCTATCAATCATATAATTTATGCCTTAGCTTGAAGTTCATAAAATTATGATAATATTTTGGTTAAAAACCACGTAAAACTACATGTTTTTCCAATACAAAAAAAGTCCTGATTTCTCAGAACTTTCAATATTTTTTTTTAAAAAGGAACATCACTATCGTCGTCATTGGAGTTAGAACTGCTTCCAAAAGCTTCGTTGGCCGAAGGCAAATTCTTGGTAAAAAAAGGATTGTCATCACCAAGATTCATTTTGGAAGGTAAATCGTCAAAACCGCTACCATAATCTTCGAGGTTATCAAATTTACCGAGATTCCCTATAAATTTTAATCGCACATTTTCCAACGAACCATTTCTGTGTTTTGCAATAATAAATTCGGCTTGACCTGCAGTTGGTGATTGTTCATCATCATCCCATTCTTCAATTTTGTAATATTCTGGACGATAAATAAACGATACAATATCGGCATCTTGCTCAATTGCTCCAGATTCACGAAGGTCGGATAGTAAAGGTCTTTTACTTGAACCACGAGTTTCAACGGCACGCGATAATTGTGAAAGTGCAATTACAGGAACTTCTAATTCTTTTGCTAAAGCTTTTAGATTTCGTGAAATTGTTGAAATTTCTTGTTCACGATTTCCGCCACCTTTTCCATTTCCTCCAGCGGTCATTAACTGAAGATAATCGACAATAATTAATTTAATTCCGTGTTGCGAAGATAAACGTCTTGCTTTGGCACGTAAATCAAAAATGGATAATGATGGTGTATCATCAATATATAAAGGTGCTTTTTCTAAATCTTTAACCTTTACAGAAAGTTGCTCCCATTCGTGTTTTTCTAATTTTCCAGTACGAAGTTTTTCAGATGACAAACCCGTTTCTGATGAAATCAAACGAGTTATCAACTGAACAGAAGACATCTCAAGAGAGAATAATGCTACAGGATGACCAAAATCTATAGCCATATTACGAGCCATTGAAAGTACGAATGCTGTTTTACCCATACCTGGACGAGCCGCAATAATAACCAAATCTGATGGTTGCCACCCCGATGTAACTTTATCTAATTTATCAAAACCTGTTGCAATTCCTGATAAACCTTCTTTATTAGCAATTTCTTCAATTCGCTTTTTAGCTTGAATAACCAAACTTTGTGCTGTTTCTGAACTTCGTTTGATATTTCCTTGAGTAACTTCATATAATTTAGATTCGGCTTTGTCAAGTAAATCAAAAACATCGGTAGTTTCATCATAAGATTCCTCAATGATTTCTGAAGATATTCTAATCAAACTTCTTTGAATAAACTTTTGTAAAATAATTCGCGAGTGAAATTCAATATGTGCCGATGAAGATATCTTTTGTGTTAACTGTATAAGGTAAAAATCACCTCCAGCCAGTTCTAACTTAGCATTCTTTTTTAACTGAGCCGAAACTGTTAACAAGTCAATAGGCTGAGAATCTGTGAATAACTGAAATATAGCTTCAAATATGTGCTTGTGGGCATCTTTGTAAAAGGCATCCGATTGAAGAATATCAATAACCTCATCAACACCTTTTTTATCAATCATCATCGCTCCAAGAACTGCTTCCTCAAGGTCTAATGCTTGTGGAGGTAACTTCCCTTTTTCAAGATTGATTATAGTAGTTTTATCTACTTTAATTGGGTTTATATTTTTGAGATTTTCCATGTAGCGAAAGTAACCAATTCTGTAATTTTTGTGAACTTAAGTTATTACTATTTAATGTTCACAACTAATCGTTTTTTGTTAATAACCATAAAAAAATCCGTGAAGTCTATGGTTTTGGACAACACGGATTTCGATAAATTTTGTAAGATTTTACTCTTTATATTCGCCCATCTTGCTGTATTTGTCCATTCTCTGTGACACTAAATCAGTTGTTGATAAATCTTTCAATTCATTAAAAGCTTTCATAATATATTGCTCTACCGTTTTGAAAGTTGTTACTTTATCATAATGAGCTCCACCAAGTGGTTCTGGAATAATATCGTCGACTAATTTTTGTTTTTTCATATCTGTCGAAGTCAATTTTAAGGCATCGGCAGCTTGCTCTTTATATTCCCAACTTTTCCATAAAATTGATGAACAAGATTCAGGAGAGATTACAGAATACCAAGTATTTTCCATCATTAAAACTCTATCTCCGACACCAATTCCTAAAGCTCCACCAGAAGCACCTTCACCAACGATTACACAAATAATTGGCACTTTAAGACGGCACATTTCAAAAATATTTCTAGCAATAGCTTCTCCTTGTCCTCTTTCTTCTGCTTCTAAACCCGGAAAAGCTCCAGGAGTATCGATAAAAGTAACTACAGGAATTCCAAATTTTTCGGCCATTTTCATCAATCGAAGTGCTTTTCTATAGCCTTCAGGATTTGCCATTCCAAAATTTCTATACTGACGCATTTTGGTATTGATTCCTTTTTGTTGACCTATAAGCATAAATGATTGTCCGTCAATTTGACCTAAACCACCAATCATGGCTTTATCATCTTTAAAATTTCTGTCTCCAAAAAGTTCTAAAAAAGTTCCTTTAGTTAAAGTTGTAATATGCTCTAAAGTATAAGGTCTGTTAGGATGACGAGAAAGTTGAACACGTTGCCAAGCTGTTAAATTCTTGTATATTTTACGCTTTGTTTCTTCAAGTTTTTTCTCGATTTGTTTGCAAGTATTGGTTACATCAACATCTGATTCTAGACCAATAATCTGACATTTGTCTAATTGGTCTTCCAACTCTTTAATAGGAAGCTCAAAATCTAAATATTCCATAGGATTTGTGCGTTTTAATTAAAATTCGAATTACAAAGATAAAATTTTAAATCTTTTGTAAAAGTAATTTTACATGATAAGTTGTAAACAAAAGTTAAGTTGTTTTTAATCTGCTTTTTAAAATTCCATTTAAAATAACAGTTAATAAGATAATTACGGCTCCAACATAAAATTGTGGACTCATTTGCTCTTTATCTTCAAAAATTATAACCGCAAGAATGATTCCGTAAATAGGTTCTAAATTTATGGTGAGCATAACTGTATATGGACTTAAAAATTTCATAACCGCTGTTGAGGCAATAAAAGCATAAGCTGTACAAACCGAACTTAATATCAATAAATAAACAAAATCGGAAGTAGTCAGTTGAAAAAATTCAGAATTAAAACTATTTGTAAAAAGTAGGAATATTGAGAAAAACAAAACACCTCCGCCCAATTCGTAATAAGAAATTACCGATGGATCATAGTCTTTAACAAACTTACTATTGATAACCGCAAAAGAAGCAGAAAGAAAAGCCGAAGTCAATGCCAAAAGAATTCCCTCAACGTATCTTCCTTCAACATTAAATATTATTGAAAGTCCGAAAACAACTATTAACCCGAAGAAAATTTCATACCAGACAATCTTTTTTCCGAAGAAAATAGGTTCGATAAGTGAAGTAAAGAATGCACCTGTTGATAAACAAGCTAGTGTAATAGAAACATTTGACACTTTGATAGCTCTAAAAAAAGTAAACCAATGAAGTGCAATTACTAATCCAGCAACAAGAAACTTCAAAAGAATTCGCTTAGGAATCTTTATAGGCATCCTTTTGTATTTGATGTAAATAAAAATAAATCCAACAGCAAACAACATTCTATACCAAACCAATGGTAATGCATCAAGAGTAATTAGTCTTCCTAAGATTGCTGTGAAACCCCAAATGAAAACTATCAAATGAAGGTGTAAATAACTTTTGTTGTTATCGCTTAGCATTGCGTAATAAATATATTGCTAAGATTCCAAAAAGAATATTCGGAATCCACACTGCAATTATTGGTGGTGCTGCAGATTTTTCTGCTAAAACACCAAAAACTTTATCTAAAAACACAAAAGCAAAAGCAAGTAAAATACCAATTGCAAGATTAATTCCCATTCCACCTCTTCGCTTCATTGAAGAAACGGCTACAGCAATAATTGTAAGGATAAATGCAGAAACAGGTATACTATACTTTTTATATAAAACCACTAAATAAGTGTTGATGTTGGTAGAACCTCTAGTTTTTTCTTTTTCAATAAATTTAGTTAATTCAAAATAAGACAGTGTTTCTGCAATGTAAACAACTGGTGTCAAATCTTCTAAATCAAAATTAAGAACTGTATCTTTTTTTTGTTCTGAAATAATAACATCTCCTAACTCTCCTATTTTCCTTTTTTTGAAATCAAATAAAGTATAAGAGCTATCTCTTGGATTCCATTTTATTCTACTGGCAGATACTTTGTATTTTAATTTATCATTTTCAAATTTCTCCATAGAAAAATTGAATGCCATTTTAGAAACCGAATTAAAACTACTTACATAAATATATTCATCTTTATTGATTTGACGATAGACATCAGAATTGTCTCGCATCTCATTTTGTCCATTTCCAATAAGATACATGTATCTAAAATTTTTAAATCCTTCACTAGCTTTTGGAACCAAAAAGAATCCCATCATCAAAGCAAACAGTGAAACTATTGTTGCTCCAATAATATAAGGTCTCAAAAATCTTGTAAAGGAAATTCCAGAACTTAATATGGCAATAATTTCAGTATTATTAGCAAGTTTTGAAGTAAACCATATAATAGATAGAAATAAAAATATAGGAAAAAGTAAATTAGCAAAATAAATAGTAAAATCTACATAGTATTGAGCAATAGCACTAAAAGGCACATTGTTCTCAATCATTTTATTGACTTTTTCAGATACGTCAATGGTTATCCCAATAGGAATAAACATCAACAACATAACAGAAAATGTGGTTAAATAGCGTTTTAATATGTATTTATCTAATATTGTAAGCATAGTTTTCTTTTGTTTAATATGGTTTAAAATTGTTTAAGTTAGTTTAGATGGTTTAATACTGTTTTATCAAACAAAACTCTTAAACCTTTAAACCTTTAAACTCTTAAACTTTTAAACTCTTAAACTTTTTAAACTTTTCTATAATCGTTGACTCATTTGCTTAACCATCATTTCTTTCCAAACTCTAAAATCGCCAGCAATAATATGTTTTCTTGCTTCACGAACCAACCACATATAAAAACCTAAATTGTGGATAGTTGCAATTTGTTTTCCAAGATACTCATTGGCAGCAAACAAATGTCGAAGATAAGCTTTTGTGTATTCGGTATCTACAAAAGTGATTCCCATTTCATCTAAAGGAGAAAAATCATCTTCCCACTTCTTATTTTTGATGTTTATGGTTCCGTTTGCTGTGAATAACATTCCGTTTCTTGCATTACGAGTTGGCATAACACAATCAAACATATCTACACCAAGTGCTATATTTTCTAAAATATTAATTGGAGTTCCAACTCCCATTAAGTAACGTGGTTTGTCTTCTGGAAGAATATCACAAACAACCTCTGTCATGGCATACATTTCTTCGGCTGGCTCACCAACAGATAAACCTCCAATAGCATTTCCAACTTGATTAGAATTGGCAATATATTCAGCACTTTGCATTCTCAAATCTTTATAAGTACTTCCTTGAACTATTGGAAAAAATGCTTGATTATAACCATATTTTACTGGAACTTTTTCCAAATGATTAATACATCTATCCAACCAACGATGCGTCATTTTCATAGAACGTTGTGCGTAACGATAATCACATGGATAAGGTGTACATTCATCAAATGCCATTATAATATCAGCACCAATGGTACGTTGAATTTCCATTACATTTTCTGGGGTAAAAAAATGGTAGGAACCATCAATATGCGATTTGAACTTAACTCCTTCTTCCTTAATTTTTCTATTTGCCGAAAGCGAATACACTTGATAACCGCCTGAATCGGTTAAGATATTTCTATCCCAATTCATAAATTTATGCAAACCACCAGCTTTTTCAAGAATTTCGGTTTGCGGACGAAGGTATAAATGGTAGGTATTCCCTAAAATAATATCAGGATTAATTTCTTCTTTTAATTCGCGTTGGTGTACTCCTTTTACAGAAGCAACGGTTCCAACTGGCATAAAAATTGGAGTTTCAATAACTCCATGATCGGTAGTAATTTTTCCAGCTCTAGCTTTAGAGTGGGCATCTTTTTGTAATAAATCGAATTTCATATAGGCATTTTCAGTTGGCAAAGATAAATTATTTTAGATTTTAGATTTTAGATTTTAGATTTATTTGTGATTCTAAACTATTAATAACTTGTAATAAAATCTTTTGCCTCGCCAAAAAAATAGATTTACTTTTACACCATTATAATTTATAACTACATAAAATGTCTAACATTCAACAACTACAAGATTTTACAACACAAGTACGAAGAGACATTCTTCGCATGGTTCATGCCGTAAATTCAGGTCATCCAGGAGGTTCTCTTGGTTGTGCAGAATTTTTAGTAGCGCTTTACCAAGACCTCATGAAACGCAACGAAGGATTTGACATGAACGGAACAAATGAAGATATTTTCTTCTTGTCAAACGGTCATATTTCTCCAGTTTTTTACAGCGTTTTAGCAAGAAGTGGCTATTTCCCTGTTTCAGAATTAGCAACTTTTAGAAAATTAAACACGCGTTTGCAAGGACATCCAACAACACATGAAGGTTTACCTGGAATTAGAATGGCTTCTGGCTCCTTAGGACAAGGTTTATCTGTAGCAATTGGTGCTGCTCAAGCAAAAAAACTTAATAACGACAATCATTTAGTTTACGCTTTAACTGGTGATGGTGAATTGCAAGAAGGTCAAAATTGGGAAGCAATTATGTATGCTTCAGCAAAAAATGTAGACAATTTAATCGCAACTGTAGATTACAATGGTCAACAAATTGATGGTTCTACTAAAGACGTTTTGAACATGGGCAACTTGAAAGCTAAATTTGAAGCTTTCGATTGGGATGTTTTAGAAATTACCGAAGGAAACAATATTGAAGCAATTATCGCTGGAATGAACGAAGCAAAATCAAGAACTGGAAAAGGAAAACCCGTTTGCGTAATTCTTCATACAGAAATGGGTAATGGTGTAGATTTTATGATGCACACTCATGCTTGGCACGGAAAAGCACCAAGTGACGAACAATTAGCAAATGCTTTAGGACAAAACGCAGCAACTTTAGGAGACTACTAATTAACAGATACTGAAATAAATTCAGCATAAAATGAAAAAATATACAAACACAGGAAGTAAAGATACACGTTCAGGATTTGGTGCAGGAATGACCGAATTAGGACAAAAAAACGAAAATGTTGTTGCACTTTGCGCGGATTTAATTGGTTCGTTAAAATTTGACGATTTCAAAAAAAATCATCCAGAGCGCTTTTTTCAAATCGGAATTGCTGAGGCCAACATGATTGGAATTGCAGCTGGTTTAACCATTGGTGGAAAAATTCCATTTACAGGAACTTTCGCTAACTTTTCTACAGGAAGAGTTTACGATCAAATTCGTCAATCGGTTGCGTATTCAGATAAGAATGTAAAAATTTGCGCTTCTCATGCTGGTTTAACACTTGGTGAAGATGGCGCAACACATCAAATACTAGAAGATATTGGTTTGATGAAAATGTTACCAGGAATGACCGTAATTAATACTTGCGATTACAATCAAACTAAAGCTGCAACAATTGCCTTGGCAGATCACCATGGACCAGCTTATTTGCGTTTTGGTCGTCCAGTAGTGCCTAATTTTATGCCTTCTGACGAACCTTTCGTAATTGGAAAAGCTATCATGTTAAATGAAGGAACTGATGTAACCATTATTGCTACAGGTCATTTAGTTTGGGAAGCATTAATAGCTGCTGAAGCTCTTGAAGCAAAAGGAATTTCAGCAGAAGTTATAAATATTCACACCATTAAACCTTTGGATGAAGAAGCAATTTTAAAATCAGTTGCTAAAACAGGTTGTGTAGTAACTGCTGAAGAGCACAATATGCTTGGCGGATTAGGAGAAAGTGTTGCAAGAACATTAGCATTAAATAATCCAAAACCACAAGAATTTGTTGCTGTTCAAGATTCATTTGGGGAAAGCGGAACTCCAGAACAATTAATGAACAAATACAAACTTAACAACGAAGCTATTGTTGATGCAGTAGAAAGAGTAATTAAAAGAAAATAATTTTTTCAATAAAATACAAAATCCGTCTTGTACAAACAAGGCGGATTTTTTTTATGGATAAAATACAAATAAAAAACCACCACATTACTGTGATGGTTTTACGAAGAGCCGGCGGAGGGACTCGAACCCACGACCTGCTGATTACAAATCAGCTGCTCTAGCCAACTGAGCTACGCTGGCCGGTCTCAATTCTGGTGCAAATATAATAGTGATTTTTAAATCACCAAAACTTTTTTACACTTTTTTGATGATTTTTTTAATTAAAGTGCGTTGATTTTTTCAATCAATTGATTTGCAGTTTGTTCTAATTCTGCATTGATTTGTTTGAAATGTGCTTTTTTATTTTCTACTTTTTTAGCATTAACCTTAACGATTAAAGCATCAAAAGATGTAATTGCTTCATCTATAACTGCATTGGTAGCTGCTGTTGGCTTTCCTTCGCTAGTCATTTCGTGAATATAAACTGCTTCAATAATATCTCCTAAAACGAAGTTGATGTCTTTTTTTAAATTTTTAACGCTTGGCATTTTCTTTATTTTTTAAATTCGGTGCAAAATTACACATAATCTTTTTAATATAGGTTAAGAAATGTAAATTTCTAACATAGATGCTTTTCCGTGAATTTCAAATTCGCTAATTTTTGCAGGAATTAAAACCGTATCACCAGTTTTATAAGAATAGGTTACATCATTATGTTTTAATTCAAAACTTCCTTCAACACACATATAAACTAAAAAGGAATTTTCATCATTTACAACTTCTAAACTTCCATCAAGAGGAATAAAATTTGTTGTGAAATAAGGACAATCAACAATTGCATTAGCTTCGTTTTCAACTTTCGAATAGCTTTTTTCAGCATCAACTACATCATAATTTATAGCATCTAAGGCTAAATCAACATGAAGGTCTCGTGTATTTCCATTAGCATCTACTCTATCAAAATCGTATAATCTATATGTTATATCTGATGTTTGTTGGATTTCTGCAATAACCGTTCCTGCACCAATTGCGTGAACCGTTCCGGTTTCTAAGAAGTAAACATCACCTTTTTTTACCTTTTTGGTATCCAGAATATCTATTAAAGTTTTGTTTTCCAGATTCTCTATATATTCTTTTTGAGATGAATTTTCTTTGAAACCAACAATTAATCTTGCATTTTCATCAGCTTGCATAACATACCACATTTCGGTTTTACCAAATGAATTGTGACGTTTAGCCGCCAATTCATCATTTGGATGCACTTGAATAGATAAATCTTGGCGAGCATCAAGATACTTAAAAAGTAGAGGGAATTGTTTTCCAAATTTTTTATAAACATTAGTTCCTAAAACTTGTTCTGGAAATTCGTTGATTAATTCGTTTAACGATTTTCCTTCAAAAACTCCATTAGCAATTACACTAACATCATTTTCTACGGTAGAAATTTCCCAGCTTTCTCCAGTAATTTCAGATGAAATAGGTTTGTTTAAATAATCTTTCAGTTTTGTTCCGCCCCAAATTCTATCTTTAAGAATAGGTTGAAATTGCAATGGATAAAATTTCATTTGTTCTAATTTTGAGTGCAAAGATGGATATTTTTTAACGTAACGTTAATAATTTGTATCAAATACTTGGCAAGTTCGATGAATTATTAAAAAATATAGTAAACCAAAACTAATTTGTCAATTTTTTCAAAACTTTAAGTGCTTTTGTAATATGAATTTCAGATGACATACTATTAAAAACCATTATCACCATACCTTGTTTATCAATTACAAAGGTTTCACGACCTGGAATTATGAATAAATTATTTTGAACACCAAAGAGCTTCCGTAATTTTTTATCATTATCGGAAAGTAAAATAAATGGAAGATTGAATTTGCTTTTAAACTTTAAATGTGAAGTAATTGTGTCAGAACTAATTCCGATTACCTCAGCTCCTAAATCTTTAAATTCTTGATAATTATCTCTAAAACTACAGGCTTGAGCTGTGCATCCAGGCGTATCATCTTTTGGGTAAAAATAAATCACAAGTGGTTGTTTTCCAATATAGTCTTGCGAATTAAAAATGTTTCCATTAGTATCTTTTGCTGAAAAACTGGGAAGCTTATCTCCTATTTTTAAAGACATATTAGTTTCCTTTATAGGTTACAAAATTTCGAGGAGTTTCATAAAGAACCACTTCTAATTCTTTATTAGTTTCAATGTGATTTCTTAGTTTATTCCAAATTACAACTGCAATATTTTCGGCAGTTGGATTTAAATCGGCAAAATCTATAACATCTAGATTCAAATTTTTATGGTCAAAAGCATTTTCGATATGTTCTTTTATCAAATCTGACAATATTTTTACATCAACAACAAAACCAGTTTCTTGGTCAATTTCTCCTGTAACAGAAACAATTAACTCATAATTGTGCCCATGAAAATTAGGATTATTACACTTGCCAAAAACCAAGTCGTTTTGCTCCATAGACCAATCTTTTCGATACAATCGATGCGCTGCGTTGAAATGTGCTTTTCTTGAAACGGTAACTTTCATTTTGATTAAGGATTTGCGATTAAAGGATTGAGGATTTTCACTTCGACAAGCTCAGCGTGACAGAAATTATAATTTATGGTCTTCTAAATAGTGGTAAAACTCATCAAATATTATTTTGAACCAAACTGTATAAATATCAGGATTTTGAATCATATCGTCTTTGATATCCTCAATGGTCATCCATTTCCAACTTTCTACTTCTTCACAATTGATGTTAGGTTCTTCATTGGAATATCCAATCATAACGTGATCTAATTCGTGTTCGGTTAAACCGTTATCAAATGGAGCTTTGTAGATGAAATTAAATAATTCCTTCAATTCAGTTTTGAAACCCATTTCTTCATACAAACGACGTTTTCCTGCTTCAATATTGGTTTCTCCAGCACGTTGATGACTGCAACAAGTGTTTGTCCAAAGTAAAGGCGAATGATATTTGTGATGTGCACGTTGTTGCAACATGACTTCATTTTTATCATTTAAAACAAATACCGAAAATGCACGATGCAAAACTGCTTTTTCGTGAGCTTCAAGTTTGTTCATCAAACCAATAGGTTCGTCTTTTTCGTTGACTAAAATTACTTGTTCTTCTTTCATATATTTTTTATGATGGTCAAAAATACGAAAAAAGAATTGCTTGAGAAGTGATTTTAGAGTTTGTGAAAAGTTTAACGTGTGTTTATATTTTGTATTTTTATAAAATAAACTTAACTTTTTATAGTTAGAATAAATATGAAGGTAAAAATTTACATTTTATTACTATTTCCAATTGTAACTTTTTCTCAACTTTCAGAAAAAGTAAATATTATTTACCAAGAGTTAAATACAAAAAAACAAATTGAAAGTCAAAATATTGGTTACAGTGGCGCCGAAAGTCAAGTTTATTTACTCTATTCCGAGTTAGATAAAATTGCAACAGACTCTGAAGTTCTTTTTATGGCTGAAAATGGTAATAATGTTGTAAAAAATTATATGTCTGCTATTTTAGTTGATAGAAAATCAAATAAAATTTTAGACTTATTTAAAACATTTATAAAAAATGAAGAAGAAGTACACATTCAAACTGGATGCATGGGTTACAATTCTACCATAGTTAGTCAATTATATAGTTATATATTTTATCAAAACAAAAAAATTGAAAATATAAAATTCAACAAAAAAAATTATACACTTAAAGAAATTAAGGAATATCAATTTGAAATTGAAACAAAATGGACAAAAAAAGAAATAAATAATCTTTTGAAAGAACTAAATTTTGCAGTACTAGATTCAGATGAACTAAATCCAATTTCACTCAACATAATATTCAATTTAAATAATTATAAGTTTGACAATTATGATAAAGTAAAATATTTTGCAAATAAATACCCTTCAAGAGAAACATTAGCTACGTTAGCTAATTTTCAAAATAAAAATGATTTAGAATTATTTCATCAAAACATTGATATTTCGTTTTTAGCAATTTCAAAATTTCCAGATGAATCCTTTATTAAAACTCTTCAAAACAAAGAAATCGAAAATTTAGAAAATTTAGATTATTACGAAGCTATCTCATCTATTTGTGCTGACGATATTAACCAAATAAAGAAAAATATATTTGACAAACTAAGTAAATCTGATAATATGTTTACACAAGAATATGTTCAATATCTTGAAGAAGCATTAAAAAAATATAGTTGTGAATTTAACTCTCACTTACTATTAGAAATAGAGAAATTCCACAACCGTTAAACTTTCCTTAAATCATCTCAATTTGTAATCTGTAAGACATTTTGCAACGTACTTCTATTGTAAATTTGTACATCAATTAATTTAATTGTTATGAGAAAAATAATCACATTTTTGTTTTTGATTCCTTTGCTTACGCTAACGGCTTGTGGACAATCAAACAAAAAAATTTCAAAAAAAGATACTTCAGCTATGGAAAATGTAATTAGTAAACCCGAAAATCCTTACTATTCAAATACAGATACTAAGAAACTAAATGTTTCGAATGCCGAATGGAAAAAAGTTTTATCACCTGATTTGTATGCTGTAGCGAGAGAAGCAGATACCGAAAGAGCTTTTACAGGAACCATGTGGAAAGATGAAACCAAAGGAACTTATTATTGTGCTGCTTGTGGTTACAAACTATTCAAATCCAATCAAAAGTTTACAAGTAGTTGCGGATGGCCTAGCTTTTTTGAACAAGAAAACAAAGAAAGTATCACTTTTAAAGATGATAATTCTTATGGAATGAGAAGAATTGAAGCCAATTGCGGACGATGTGATTCGCACCTAGGACATTTATTTGATGATGGTCCGGAGCCAACAGGTAAAAGATATTGCATGAATGCTATTTCGCTAGATTTTGTTCCAGATGGTGTAGCTATAAATTCTGCAAATCTAGAAACTATTGTTCTTGGTGGTGGTTGTTTTTGGTGTGTAGAAGCCGTTTATCAAAACCTTGAAGGCGTGAAAAGCGTTTACTCTGGTTATGCTGGAGGTATGGTAGAAGATCCAAGTTATGAGCAAGTTTGTACTGGTAGAACTGGCGCTGCTGAAGTTGTAGAAATAACTTACGATAAAACTAAAACCAATTTAGATGAAATTTTTCAAGTTTTTTTTACCGTTCACGATCCAACAACACTAAATCGTCAAGGTGCTGATTCAGGAACACAATACCGTTCAGTGATTTTTTATAAAAACGAAAACGAGAAAAAAGCGGCTCAAAATTTGATTGCTGAATTGAATGAAAAAGTATTTGCAAATAAAATTGTAACGACTTTAGAACCTCTAAAAAAATTCTATAAAGCAGAAGAATATCACCAAGGATATTATGAAAACAACAAAAACAAACCTTATTGCCAAATGGTAATTCAACCCAAAATTGAAAAATTTGAAAAGGTTTTTAAAGATAGATTGAAAAAGAACTAAATTGTCAATTGAAGAACCGCTTGTGAAAATGAGCGGTTTTTTTTATTTATGATTCAGTGAATTAAAAGAAAAATTTGAACTTATTGATCTTTTCTGTTCTTCATCCATTGCACTTAAATTTACAAAATAGATGTCATCTTCTTCTGTGTTGATAGTTATATTAAATTCGATTACTTTACAATTATCGCATTTCTTGTCAAACAATTCTTGAAACGAAATAATCGCACCTAATTTATTGTAAAAATTATAGGTTTCGTTAGCGCTATCTTCGTCATAGTCATATAAAATATGGGCAAATTTTACTCCATCATTATAAAAGAATGTTTTCTCTTTAACGTCTTCATCATATTTTATTGACTTGAACAATTTTCCGTTGTTGTAATAATAATTCCATATGCCAATTTCTTGTCCTGAATTGTAGCGTCCTTCAACTTTTGGTTTTCCGCTTTCAAAATTCTGAAGATATTTTCCCTGTTTTTGACTATCAAAATACTCGGTTAATTCCTTTACAATACCGTTTTCAAAATAGACAATATCTTTTCCTATTTGATACCCATTACTGTCTTTTTCTTTGGACTTATAGAGCTTTCCATTTTCAAAATACTCTTGTTCCAATCCAATTTTCATTCCATTGCGATAAGTACATTTGTATTTAATTGAATTGCTTTCATCGTCAAAATAGTCAATAAATTCACCAAATAATCGATCTTCTTTATAATTGGCAATTTGACTTAATTTACCACTTTCGTAAAACGTTTTCCATTGACCAGTTTTGTATGTTCTTTCGTAAAAATCGTCAGGTTTATTACTTCCTCTATGTAGCTTTGCAATGTAATAATTTTCTAATTTCTCAATTTGACCTGAGTTATAATAATAGGTATGAATACTATCTTTATAACTACTAAAATCTCCAATTTTAGCGTAATTTCCAATGAATTTTATTGCACCATCTTCATAATAGGATTTCCACTTTCCTATTTTTGCGCTTTTAAGATAAGTTCCTTTTTCAGCTAAAGTACCATTCAAATAAAAAGACTCAAAATCGCCATCACGATAGCCATTTTTATGTTTCGCTTTTTCAATTATGTCGCCATTATATACTATGGAATTAACCATTTTGTGTTTTTCGTAATTTGAATCACTTTTTAAGTTTCCATAATCATCAAAATCTTTGATATTCTTATAAGTATTATCTTCGTTATATTCAATGATTTTCTTGCGTTTTCCTTGATCTGTAAAAGTTTCTTCCTTAACTATTTTATGATTTTTAACATAATTTCTAGCCTTTATAGTGTCATTTGGATATATGGAATAATTAACGCCATTTCCATTTTTATCAACATCAGAAAAAAAGTTTTTCTTCCCATTTTCGTAGTAAGACTCTGTTGTTTTTATATTTCCTTTTTTGTCTAAAACTACTCTTCTTCTAATTTGACCTGAATCGTAATAATAAACACTTTCACCCACAAGTTTACCGTTATCCCACTCTTCTTTGACGGTTAATACCCCATCATTGTTGTAACCAACAACTTTTCCATCTTTAACTCCATTTTTATTACGAGAAGAAGATTCTAATTTTCCGTCTATATAATAAGTCTTACTAATTCCGTGACAAACATCATTAACACATTCTAATTCCGACCTAAGCTGACCATTTTTATAAAACTCTTTTTGAACACCTTGTCGTTTTCCGAAAATATAATTGGCATAAGATCTCATAGTACCATTTTCGTAATAAGTAATGTATTCACCATTTTTCTTTCCGTCGACATATGTACCAACTTCTTTGGGTTTGCCATTACTATACAATTGATTTACATGTTCAACTTGAGCAAAACCAATTTGAAAAGAAAAAACTATTAAAAACAGGAAAATGATTTTCTTCATGACACTAAATTTTTAAAGCTTCTGCTATTTTTAAAGCACATTTTTCGCCATCGATAGCAGCCGAAATAATTCCGCCGGCATAACCTGCTCCTTCCCCACACGGATATAACCCTTTTATTTGAAAGTGTTCCAAGGTTTCATTATCTCTTGGAATTCTCACTGGTGATGATGTTCTACTTTCTGGAGCATGAAGAATGGCTTCATTGGTTAAATATCCACGCATGGTTTTTCCAAATTCCTTAAATCCTTCTCTCATAATTTGAGACAAAAATCCCGGAAAAACTTGTCCCATTTCTACAGAAGTCGTTCCAGGTACATAAGAAGTTTTTGGAATGGAGCTCGAAACTTTATTTTGAGTAAAATCCACCATTCGTTGTGCAGGAACTTTTTGAGTTTGTCCTGCCAAATGCCAAGCTTTTTGTTCGATAGCTTTTTGAAATTCCATTCCGGCAAGTGCTCCAAATTTGGCAAAGGGTTTGAAATCTTCTAATTTTAATTCGACAACTATTCCCGAATTAGCAGTAGCTTGATCACGTTTTGAAGGTGACCAACCATTAGTTACAACTTCGCCTGGACTTGTAGCACAAGGAGCAATTACGCCACCAGGACACATGCAAAACGAATACATGCCGCGACCATTGACTTGTTTTACAATAGAATAAGGTGATGGCGGTAAAAATTCACCTCGGAAATCACATGAATATTGAATTTTATCAATCAATTCCTGTGGATGTTCTGCTCTAACTCCTAATGCAAATGGTTTTGCTTCGATAAAAATTTTCTTTTTATCTAATAATTCGAAAATATCTCTAGCTGAATGTCCTGTAGCAAGAATAACTTTATTTGCCGAAATAGTATCCCCATTTTGGGTTACAATTCCTTGCATTTGATTATTTTTTATAATGAAATCCGTTACACGAGTTTCAAATAAAACTTGTCCGCCACATTCTATTATTTTCTCACGTATATCTTGAATAATTTGAGGTAATTTATTTGTTCCGATGTGTGGATGCGCTTCTACTAAAATATCATCAGAAGCTCCAAAACCTACTAATAATCTCAAAATTCTGTCAATATCACCACGTTTTTTGGAACGCGTGTATAATTTTCCGTCTGAATAAGTTCCTGCGCCACCTTCACCAAAACAGTAATTGGAATCTTCATTTACAATATGGTCAACGTTTATGGCTTTCAAATCTCTTCTTCTACCACGAACGTCTTTTCCTCTTTCAATTAAAATAGGTTTTAAACCAAGTTCTACTAGTTGTAAAGCTGCGAAAAGTCCAGCTGGACCAGCACCAACAATTATAACTTCTTGTGAATTGGAAACATTTTTATATTCTGGAAGCTCTATTTTTTGTTCAACAAAATCTTCACCTTTAAAAAAAACGGTTGCTTTTATATTGAATTTAATAGCTTTTTGACGTGCATCAATAGAACGTTTTAAAACCACAACCTTTTGAATTTCCTTCACAGAAGTATTTAATAATTTTGCAACATGTTCATTAATTAATGATTCGTTGTGAGCTACTTCTGGTGAGACTTGAGTTTGAATTTCGCGAGGCATAAAGGTAATTTTTGACAAACTTAAAATAATTTCAGCAAAGTCTAATAATAAAAAAGGTTTAGCATAAACTAAACCTCTAATTTTTTATGAAATAAATGAACGATTATTTCTTTATAAACTTATAATTTTTAACCTCATCATTAATAGATAGTTTTACAAAATAAATTCCAGTTTGTAAATCTGAAACAGAAATTGATTCGATACTATTTGTTGATTTCACTTCTTTAATTAATGCACCACTTATAGAATAAATAGAAACATTAGATACAATTTCATTAGTTTTATTATCAATATTTAAAACTTCTGAAGTTGGATTAGGGAATAAATTAATTACATTATTAATTGAATTACCTTCTAAACCAAGAGCTACTGCGAACTCTAAATAATCTGGTGTTCCATTAGAATTTGTATCATCGTTTGAAGGATCTCCATCATCATTGTAATCTTCAAGGTAAGTTAAAACCCCATCTCCATCATCATTATCAAGATAATTTGGTATACTATCAGAATCTGTATCTAAAATTGTAGTGGTAGCGCTTCTATTAAAAACATATTCTAAGCTAGTTAAAACATAATCACCGTCATCATCATTATCCAAGTAGTTTGGAATTCCATCAGCATCGGTATCATCATTTGCTAAATTAGTATCATTATTTGCATCTTCCAAATCGGTGCTAACGGTATCATTGTCATTGTCTATAGAACAATCAATTGCACTTAATATAACTTGTTTTATAACTCCATTTCCACTTGCATAAATAGTTTGTGGATTGGATATATTGGTATACATTAAGCTTGATATAGGATTTACTTGCGCTTGTGCATCCGCTTGAGTCAAATATAATGTTATCGCAGATGGATTTGATGGTGATAAATCATTTTGAACTACTTGCAAATTAAATTCTTCTACTCCATTAGTATTGGCGTCACATTTCACAAAGGAATATACATTTAAATAACCTGGTCTTGAGAATCTCCATCCTTCGTTTAAAGTTGTCCATGCACCAGTATTTCTTCCAGGAGCAGCTATACCTAAAGTTCCAGTTGAATTTATTAAACCTATAACAGCATTTCCATTATTCCAAGAAGAACAAATTTGTTTATTTATTAACTGTACATCTATTAAATTAGATGTTTCATGCAAAATCATTTGAAAACTACTTTTAGCGGTAGCATTACATGAAAAATGTGAATTATTATAAAAACTTACAATAAACTTTCTATAAGGTGCCGTTCCATAAACACCATAATTTACAGTTCCTTGAGCATCAGAATTATTCATATCATGATAGCATCCTAGTATTGCGTTTTTTACTGGAAAGCTAGCATTAGGAATAGTCATATTAATACTCCAAGGAGAAAAAGAATTAGCTGAAGTGCTTCTAAAATCAATATAACCATTAGTACTAACAACAAATTGATTGTATACAGTACCATAAAAATCAAAACTAAAAGGAAGATTAATTAATCCTGAACACATATCATCAGAGGTAGATAATACTGGTAATGATCCCGAATAAGGTTGAAAAGGAATTGAAGCAACCGTGTAATTACTTTGTGCAAATGTTTGAAGAGAAATTATAAGTAAAAAAACAGTTTGAAAGTAGCTTTTTCTCATTGCTATATTGTTTAGAAGTGATTGATTTATAAATACCTAATTAATAATTGATACAAATATAATAATAAGGTTGCTTAATAAATCTAAAACCAACTAAATTTGCATTTTTACCAAAACTATGTCGAGAAAAATAAAACTTATATGGGATTTTCGTGGTGAAGTTGCAGCAAAAACAGCTGAACATCACGAAATTCATTTGAAAGAATATATTGCAATAGAAAAACTACCAATTAACATCACTGGATTTGAAGTTTTAAATGAAATGTATGCCATAGCATTTATGGTAGTTACTGACGAAAATATGATTCAAGTTCGTGATGCTTTGAAACCGCATCGAGGAGAATTGTTTGAATAGTTTTCAGTCGCAGTCACAGCTTTCAGATTCCTGTGACTGAAAACTGCGACTGAAAACTTCTAATTAGCTACTTCACTAATAAATTTAATTCGCATTAATCGTAACTCTTCGATATCGTAATCGCCGTCGAATTCTTTTAGAGCATCTTCAATTTTATCGGTTTCTGATTCCATGAAATAATCATGAATTTCTTCTTGCTGATCTTCATCTAATATCTCATCAATCCAATATTTGATATTCAATTTTGTTCCTGCGTAGACAATTTGCTCCATTTCTTTTAGCAAATCATCCATTTTCATTCCTTTTGCAGAGGCAATATCTTCTAAAGAAAGTTTTCTGTCAATATTTTGAATGATATATAATTTATTTGCCGAATTAGCTCCAGTAGATTTTACAACCAAATCATCTGGACGAATGATGTCGTTATCTGCTACATATCTGCTAATTAATTCGACAAATTCTTTACCATATTTCTTTGCTTTACCTTCACCTACTCCATGAATATTAATCAATTCATCCATAGTAATTGGGTATTTCAAAGCCATATCTTCTAAAGATGGATCTTGAAAAACAACAAATGGCGGAACACCCAATTTTTTTGCTACTTTTTTACGTAAATCACGTAACATCGCCATCAAAGCTTCATCTGCAGTTCCCGAAGATTTTGCCGCGGTTACAATAGCATCGTCTTCTGCTTCATTATATTCATGATCTTCAGACATCATAAACGATGTTGGATTCTTAATATAGTCATGCCCTTTATCTGAAACTTTTAAAATTCCATAAGTTTCAATATCTTTTGTAAGCATTCCATCTACTAAAACTTGACGAATTAACGCCATCCAATAGCGTTCTTCTTGGTCTTTTCCGCAACCGAAAAAAGATTGAGTATCGGTTCTATGAGCTTTAATGGTTGCATTTACTCTTCCAATTAAGGTAAAAACAACTTCTTTAGATTTATATAAATATTTGGTATCGCGAACAACTTCTAATAATTTTTTGACATTGGCTTTAGCTTCAACTTTGACTTTTGGATTACGAACATTGTCGTCCATATCGGCTCCTTCACCTGTTTCACTATCAAACTCTTCACCAAAATAATGCAATAAAAACTTACGTCTTGACATAGAAGTTTCTGCATAAGCTACGACTTCTTGTAAAAGTGCATAACCAATTTCTTGCTCAGCAACTGGTTTACCAGACATGAATTTTTCTAACTTTTCTACATCTTTATAAGAATAATAAGCCAAGCAATGTCCTTCTCCTCCATCACGACCAGCACGACCTGTTTCTTGATAATAACTTTCTAAAGATTTAGGAATATCATGATGAATTACAAAACGAACGTCTGGTTTGTCAATTCCCATTCCGAAGGCGATTGTTGCAACAACAACTTCGACATCTTCCATCAGGAACATATCTTGATGTTTTGCTCTCGTTTTTGCATCCAAACCTGCATGATAAGGAACAGCACTGATTCCGTTTACTTGTAAAACTTCGGCAATTGCTTCAACTTTCTTTCTACTTAAGCAATATATAATTCCTGATTTACCTTTGTTCTGTTTTATAAATCGGATAATATCAGCTTCAATATTCTTTGTCTTTGTTCGTACTTCATAAAATAAATTCGGACGATTGAACGATGCTTTATAAGTAGTAGCATCAGACATGTCTAAATTTTTAAGTATATCCTCTTGAACTTTTGGAGTTGCTGTAGCTGTTAATCCTATAACAGGAACATTACCAAGTTGTTTAATAATGGTTCGCAAATTTCTATATTCAGGTCTAAAGTCATGGCCCCATTCTGAAATACAATGTGCTTCATCAATAGCTACAAAAGATATTGGTACAGATTGTAAAAACTCTACATATTCTTCTTTAGTTAATGATTCAGGTGCTACATATAATAGTTTGGTAATACCTGAAGTGATATCTTTTTTTACTTGATTAATTTCGGTTTTAGTTAATGACGAATTTAATACATGCGCTATGCCATCATTAGTTGAAACACTTCTTATAGCGTCAACTTGATTTTTCATTAAAGCAATCAAAGGAGAAACTACAATTGCAGTTCCTTCTTGAACAAGCGAAGGTAGTTGATAGCACAATGACTTTCCGCCACCTGTTGGCATAATTACAAATGTATTCTCTTTTGCCAAAATACTTTTGATTACCTTTTCTTGTAAACCTTTGAAATGGTTAAAACCAAAATATTTTTTTAATTCTTTGTGTATATCAATTTCGTTTGAATTCATTCTTACTTAATAGTATTTTTACATAAATTTGCAACCATAAATATACAACTTTCTTTTATTCATACAAATTTTATAACAAATCTATTTTGATAACTAAAGAAAACATCATTGAATCGGCCAAAAAAACACTCTTGTCAGAGAGCCAATCAATCGCAAAACTTATTGATTACATTGACAATAGCTTTGTAGAAGCCGTTGAAAATATATACAATACTAAAGGACGTTTAATTGTTACTGGAATTGGAAAAAGTGCTATTATCGCACAAAAAATTGTAGCTACAATGAATTCAACAGGAACTCCATCTATGTTTTTACATGCATCTGAAGCCATTCATGGTGATTTAGGAATGGTTCAAGATGGAGATGTTGTTATTTGCATCTCAAAAAGTGGTAATAGTCCAGAGATAAAAGTTTTGGTTCCGTTATTAAAAAGGTTTGGTAATAAACTTATTGGAATTACAGGCAATGTTACTTCATTTTTAGGAAAAGAATCTGATATTACCTTAAATACTTATGTAGAAAATGAAGCTTGTCCAAATAATTTGGCACCAACTAATAGTACAACAGCACAGTTAGTTATGGGAGATGCTATTGCTGTTTCATTAATGGAAATGAGAAATTTTAAAGCAGAAGATTTTGCAAAATATCATCCTGGTGGTGCTTTAGGTAAAAAATTATTATTGCGAGTTCAAGACATGTTGGATACCAGCAGAAAACCATTTGTAAGTCCAGACTCAAGTATTAAAAATGTTATTGTTGAAATTTCTGAGAAAAGACTTGGTGTTGCTGCTGTCATTGAAAATGATAAAGTAGTTGGTATTATAACGGATGGAGACATCAGAAGAATGCTAAATAAAACGGAAACCATAACAGGATTAACTGCAAAAGATATTATGTCCGTAAATCCAAAAACAATAAAAACATCTGATATGGTAGCTGATGCATTAAACATATTGGAAGATTTTTCAATTACACAATTAGTGGTAGTTGATAATAATGAATATAAAGGAGTGATTCATTTACACGATATTTTAAAAGAAGGAATTGTATAATGGCTAAAAAAGAAATGAAGGAAATGTCCTTTATGGAACATCTTGAGGAGTTAAGATGGTTGTTGGTAAGAAGTACAATTGCAGTTCTAATTGGTGCAACCGCAACTTTTTTTATAAGTGATTTTATTTTTGACTCCATTATTTTCGGACCAACAAACCCAAATTTTATAACCTACCGTTTGTTTTGTGAGTTATCTAACTATGTAGGTTTTCAAGAAAGTATTTGTGTGACTGAATTACCTTTTGTGATTCAAAACACTGACATGGAAGGACAAGTTACCATTTTAATTTGGACTTGTATAACCGCTGGATTTATTTTTGCTTTCCCATATATATTATGGTTGTTATGGAGTTTTATAAGTCCTGCGTTGTATGAAAAAGAACGGAAAAATGCTAAATATTTTATTTTCGTTGCTTCGATTTTATTTTTCATTGGAGTTTTGTTTGGTTATTATGTAATTGTTCCAATGTCGGTTAACTTTTTTGCAACATTTACAGTTAGTAGTATTATCAAAAATGAATTCAATGTTGACTCCTATATAAGTATGGTTAAAACATCAGTAATTGCATGTGGTTTGTTTTTTGAATTACCAATAATCATTTATTTCCTAACCAAATTAGGTTTAGTAACTCCAGAATTTTTAAGAAAATATAGAAAATACGGAATTGTAATTATTCTTATTGTAGCAGCAATAGTTACGCCACCAGATGTGGTTAGCCAGATTATAGTATCAATTCCTATGTTATTAATTTACGAAGTCAGTATATTTATATCGGCATTCGTAGTAAAAAGACGTTTAAAAGCAGATGAGCAATCAAGTTAAAGAATTTAATGAATATCGTTCTAAAATGAACGAAAAGTTATTGGCTGACAACAATAAAATTGTAAAACGTATTTTCAATTTAGACACTAATGCCTACACAGAAGGTGCTTTGGATGTAAAAACTAAAGAACTTTTGGGTTTGGTAGCTTCAACTGTCCTTAGATGTGATGATTGCATAAAATACCATTTGAAAACTTCTCACAAAGAAGGTATTACAAAAGAAGAAATGATGGAAGCTATGGGAATAGCTACTTTAGTTGGTGGAACAATAGTTATTCCTCATTTAAGAAGAGCTTACGAATTTTGGGAAGCACTGGAAGAAGAAACTAAATAATTGTTAAATCATCAATTAGGTTATATGTTTATTCGTTAATTTGTCTAAAAATCTAACTTTCTAAAAATCTAATAATCTAGATATGAAATTAAGAGCCGAAAATTTAATCAAAACCTACAAAGGTAGAAGCGTTGTAAAAGGAATTTCTGTTGAAGTAAATCAAGGAGAAATCGTTGGACTTTTGGGACCAAATGGTGCTGGAAAAACTACTTCTTTCTACATGATTGTTGGATTGGTTAAACCAAATTCAGGAAATATTTATCTTGATGATATGAATATTACTGAGTTTCCAATGTACAAACGTGCTCAAAATGGTATTGGTTATCTGGCTCAAGAAGCATCTGTTTTTAGAAAATTAAGCATTGAAGATAATATATTGAGTGTATTGCAATTGACAAATCACACAAAAGAAGAGCAAATTGCAAAAATGGAAAGCTTAATTCATGAATTCAGTTTGGAACATATTAGAACCAATCGTGGTGATTTACTTTCTGGAGGTGAACGTCGTAGAACTGAGATTGCTAGAGCTTTAGCAACTGACCCAAAATTCATCTTACTTGACGAACCTTTTGCAGGAGTTGACCCTGTTGCTGTTGAAGATATTCAAAGAATTGTAGCGCAATTAAAAAATAAAAATATTGGAATTTTGATTACTGACCACAACGTTCAAGAAACTTTGGCTATTACTGATAAAACCTACTTAATGTTTGAAGGCGGAATTCTAAAAGCTGGAAAACCTGAAGAACTAGTTGAAGACGAAATGGTTAGAAGAGTTTACTTAGGTCAAAATTTTGAATTACGTAAAACCAAAATTGACTTTAATGCTCCAAAAGTAGATTTAGACGTTTAAAAATGGAAAATCCATCGAAAGAGACATTAGATAAATGGCATAAAGATCCTAATAATTGGAAATTTGGTGGTATTTATTATAACAAAGAAGACAAACGTATTTTTCCACCAAAAAGGGTAAAATGGATGGGTTGGACTGTAAACTTTGCCAATACAAAATCTGTTTTAGTTTTTGCATTAGTAATGATTTTAGTAATTACTATTTTATATAATTCTAAAGTAACTAATTAATAGTTAAATATTCTAACATTTTTGGAGTTCCATTATATATGTTAAGATCAACTTTTTCATTAATTCCTTTGATAACTGCTTTTTCTGTGAATTGCCAAAAAAGCCAATCTTCTTTTATATTTTCTACAAAGAAATTATAATTGGCAACCCAAAAAGTATATCCTTTAAATTCCTCTTTTAGAAAATCTTCATAATATTTTTCTCCGGTGTAAATAATAGGTTTTATTTTATAATGCGCATCAATTTTTTTCAACCAACGTTTCAATCCTACTTTCAAACTATCAATAGATTGCTCTTTTGGCAATTGTTCTATATCTAAAACTGGAGGCAAATCACCTTTTTGCAAAGTTACTGTCTTAATAAAATTTTCGGCTTGTTCGATTGAATTTTCGTTTGGACGATAATAATGATAAGCACCGCGAATAAAATGATGTTTCTTGGCAGCTTTCCAATTGTCATCAAACTCCGAATCCTCTTTATTATTTCCAGCTGTTGCTCGAATAAGTACAAAATGCAATGGAAATTTATTTTCAACAGAATCTATTTGTTCCCAATCTATTTCACCTTGATATTGAGAAACATCAAACCCAAAACTCAATTCTTTATGAGCTTTCAAAATTTGATAAATTCTAGCTTGTGCCACTTTATCCTCTTTTAAAACTTTATCTGTTTTGAAACTAAAATAATACAAAATAGCGTTGCGATAATGATAAATCCCAAAAGAAAATAGAATAATCAAAAGCGATATAATAATAAACTTTAAAGAAAAAAAAATTTGCTTTTTCTTGATAGCTCTTTTTCGAATTGGTGTTTTTCTCGTGGTAGCTTTTGCCATAAAAGTCTTGATACTTAATACTAAAATCTTAATACTAAATAACTACTTTTTTGACAACATATTATTTGCAACCGACAATAAAACATAAGTCATTATTATTAAAGGTATTGCAAGGTATTGCAAAGTTGCAATCAATACTATTGAAAGAACCAAAAATCCAATTTGTAATTTATATTTTTGAAAACTAAAATTCTTTATTTTCAATGAAAACAACGGAATTTCAGCATTCATTACGTAAGCACTTAACAATGTAATTGTCAAAAGAACCCATTTCATATTTAGAAGTTCACTCAAAGTAAGAAAATGACATTGTGCAATGACTAAAGGTAAACTCATGATAAAAAGAGCATTCGCAGGAGTTGGCAACCCAATAAAAGAATCAGATTGTCTTGTATCGATATTGAAATTTGCCAATCGATAACAAGCACCTAGTGTAATAATAAAACCTAAAAAAGAGACTTGAAAAAAAGACAAATCATTTGTAATTTGCATAAAACTTCCATCAAACGACAACATTTGATACATTACATATCCAGGAGCTACACCACTTGTAACCATATCTGCTAAGGAATCTAACTGAACACCTAAAGGTCCAGCTACACCAAACTTTCTGGCGAAGAAACCATCAAAAAAATCAAAAAATATTCCCAAGCAAACAAAATAAAAGGCAATGTCAAATCTCAATTTAGAGATAAAAACAATAGCAATGCAACCACAGAATAAATTTAATAAAGTAAGTATATTAGGAATGTGCTTTTTGATGTTCATGCTTTTAATTTTTCTAAAGACAAATGTAATACAATAAGTTTATACATAAGTACGTTTGTAATTAGAGTTTTTATTTGAGATATTATTATGAATTGTATATGAAGTTAGCTCAATAAAAATTTCTATTTTTGAAAAAATATTTGCTTTGAAGAAAATTCTTTTTTTAACCTTCTTTTTAGGCTGCACTTTAGCTCATAGTCAAGCCGTTAGAAAATATTCTAACGAGTTTATGAATATAGGTGTGGATGCTGCTGCGTTGGGAATGTCTAACGCTGTTGTTGCTCATACAAATGATGTAAATTCAGGTTATTGGAATCCTGCAGGATTACTCAATTTAGAAGATAGTCAAGCTTCATTGATGCACGCAAGTTATTTTGCAAATATTGCCCAGTACGATTATGCCGCTTATGCAAAACCTATTGATGATGATAGTGCTTGGGGTATTTCTCTAATTCGTTTTGGAGTAGATGATATATTAAATACTACTCAACTTATTGATGGAGATGGAAACATTGATTACAATAGAATCAGTAAATTTTCAACTGCCGATTATGGTTTGACTTTATCTTATGCTAGAAGACTTAAAATACCAGGGTTTCAATATGGTGTTAATGCAAAAGTGATTCGACGTGTTATTGGAGATTTTGCAAATTCTTGGGGTTTTGGTTTCGATTTAGGGCTTCAATTTGAAAGAGAGGATTGGAAATTTGGGTTAATGTTGAGAGACATTACCACTACCTATAATGTTTGGGCTATCAATGAGGAAGAATATGCTAAAATAAAAAATGCCATTCCTGGAGAAAACCAAGATTTACCAGAAAGTTCAGAAATTACACTACCAAAAGCTCAGTTAGGAATGTCTAAAACATTTGATTTTCATAATGAAACTTATTTAAAAGCTTCTGGAAATTTGAACATGCAATTTTCTAGAACCAACGATATATTGGCAACTAACTTTGTAAGTATCGACCCTGCTTTAGGATTTGAATACAACTATACTGACTTAGTTTTTCTAAGAGCTGGAGTTGGAAATTTTCAAAACATAACACAATTAGATGGTTCTAAAAAAGTAGGTTTTCAACCCAATATTGGACTTGGTTTTAAATATAAAGGAATTCAAGTTGATTATGCTTTGACCGATTTAGGTGATCAAAGTGCTGCATTATATTCCAATATTTTTTCTGTGAAAGTTGATTTTAGTGTTTTTAGATAACCGTTATGATTAAAAAATTACTTCTTCTACTTATCTTATTTTTTCAAACCATTGGTTTTTCTCAAAATCCTGCGCTTTCAGAAAATGCCTCTGTAAGTATTTTTACTTGTGGAAGAGGAAATGAACTTTACTCCACTTTTGGTCATACAGCCATACGTATTAAAGATTCCATAAATAACTTAGACGTAGTATACAACTATGGTGCTTTCGATTTTAGAACCGAAAACTTCTATTTAAAATTTGTAAAAGGTGACTTACAATATTTTATAAATGCTACTTCTTATGAGGACTTCATTTTTGAATATCAAAGTGATAATCGCGAAGTTATCGAACAGACTTTATTATTTCCATTAGCAAAAAAACAAGAACTATTTGAACTTTTAAACGCTTCTCTTTATTCTGAAGAAAGAAATTATACTTACAAATTTATAGACCGAAATTGCACTACAATGGTTGTAGAAAAAATTAATACTATTGTAGGTCAAAAATTAATCAATAAAGTGGATGACAAATCCATTTCTTATAGGGAATTACTCTATCCTTATTTTGATAATCACTTTTATTATAAATTGGGTATAAATATAATTTTTGGAGCAAAAACAGATGCAAAAGCTGAAAAACTATTTCTTCCTATTGAGCTGTTAAATAGTTTAGACAAAGCCAAAATTGACAACAGACCTTTGGTTGTAAAAAAAGAAACCTTAATTAAAGGAGCTGAGCTTACTTCTTCCTTTTCTTTTATAAATAGTATCTATTTCATAGCTCTTATTCTACTAGTAATAGCTTTAATCAATAATAAGTATGTTTCATTATCCTATCTATTCCTATCAGGATTATTGGGGATTTTTCTTTGCCTAGTAGGATTGTACTCAGAACACAAAGAAGTTTTGTGGAATTATAATGCTCTACTTTTTAATCCAATATATGTAACCTTAGGATTTTTGGGAATCACTTGGTTTAGAAAAATGGCTAATGTGTGTTTTGCAATGACCTTAATTTATATTGCAATTATGATTGGTAAACCACATTTAACTTTAATGATTCCATTTATTTTAGCCAACAATTATATTTTGTTGAAATTACTAAAGCGAAACAAAAAAGTTAAAAAAAGAAGTATTTAAACTATTATTGCCCTCTGTAAAATAATACCGTGCTAAAGGTTTTAATAATAATATTGATGTCAAGAAAAATACTTCTGTGCTTGATGTAATATAAATCATATTGCAACTTCACCAAACTATCTTCTATTGAATCGCCATAAGCATAGTTAACTTGTGCCCAACCTGTCAATCCTGGTTTAACAACGTGTCTAGTTTCATAAAAAGGCATTATTTCTGCTATTTCATTTACAAATATTGGCCTTTCAGGTCTTGGACCAATAATAGCCATATCTCCTTTTAGAATATTAATAAATTGAGGGAATTCATCTAATCTAGTTTTACGCATGAATTTACCAAATGGTGTAACTCTACTATCATTTAAAGTTGTAAAAACAGCACCATTTAACTCAGCATTTTTAACCATAGTTCTGTATTTATAAATTTCAAATACGTCACCATTTTTACCAACACGCTCTTGTTTATAAAATAATTTACCTCTATTACCGAGAAAATTTCCAATTAAAATTATTGGAAAAAAAGCTAAACCAATAGAGAGTCCTATTAATGAAAAAATGACTTCGGTCAATCTTGAAACCAATAAATACAAATGGTTTTGATTACTTCTACTAAAAGGAAAATATCTATAAAAATCTCGAGAAACATATTGAACTGGAATTCGCTGAGTAATAGCTTCATAAACTTGAGTATACTCTCTAATTATAAACCCATTTTCTAATAAATGTATTAGTTGATTGTATAAACTCACCGTAATTCCTTCGGTTTTTTGTGAAGCAATTACTATTTCAGAAATAGAACTTTTTCTAACAAAACTCTCTAAATCATCAGGATGAATATTCTTTATTGATTTGAATTTAAAATTAAAAGAATCTTCACCATCAGAATTTACAAAAGCTATTATTTTATAATGTGGATCTGCATTTTCTATTCCTGTAACAAGTTCTTGTAATTGCTCTTTATCGCATACTAATATAGCTTTTTTTATAAATCGATGTGATGCTAGGAGCATAACATAAAATATTCTCCATAGTAATAACGAGCCAAAAATAGCAACAAAAAATATTATAATTTGTAATCTATTTGAAGGTAATTCTGGAGTATAAATTGGTGTTAAAAGATAAATTAATACTGTTGTAGAAGAAGTAAGAATAATACTTTTAATGACTTGAAATTGATTACTTGCCACTTGCAAATTATACATTTCAAAGACTGAACCAAATATATTAACATAGATAGCAAGAACAATTGCCCAATAGTAATTTGTAGTAGAAAATGTAAAATATTTAAAATCAAAAATAGAGCTAATAATATACAATGATAGCAATACAAAGATTACATCAAAAACCTTCAGAAGAACCTTTCGTTCTGATACCTCAAAATGTATTTTCTTATTGCTTTTCATTAGTACATTTACAACTGTGACGCAAGTTAGTAAAATCTATACAAATTTAAGTACTATTTCAATATTTCAAACCATTTTTGCTTTATTACATCCCAATCAAATGATTCAACTGTATTTTTTGCATTTATTGTAATTTTTTCTCTTAAAATTACATTATTAAAAATTTCAACAATTGCATCGGTCATTCCATCAACATCACTATCACCAACTAAAAGTCCATTTTCATAGTCCGTTATCAGAAATGGCATTCCTCCAACGTTGGTTGAAACAATTGGCAAACCTAATGCCATAGCTTCAATAACACTTATAGGAGTATTATCAAAATGTGTTGTATTAATAAAAACATTATAATCTTTAGACAATTCAACCCATTTTTCTTTGGTTAATTTTCCTGTAAACTTCACATCAACATTTAACTCTGATGCATATTTTTTACAATCATCAATAAGGTTTTCCTTATCAGGACCAACCATTGTTAAATTTGCATTTGGAAATTCTTTCTTCAGATTATACAATACATTTATTGCCATTTTTGGGTTATATATTTTAGAAAAAGAACGAACCCATAACAACCTAGGTACATTATATTCTCTTTTTAAGAAATTATATTTATCAATTTCAATAGTATTTGGAATGTAAATTAAATTTTCTGAATATTTTACTTCAAAAACTTTCATCAGATAAGCAGAAGGTGCTGATACTATATAAGCATTTCTAAACAGTAATTCACAAAGGAATGGACTTTTTTGCAATCGATTTGGCAAATCTCCACCATGAAGTTTCGCAATATATTTTACTTTAAAAATTCTACATAATTGACTAATTACCAGCGCATAATAGAAATTTTGAGTACTATAGGTATCAATCAAAACATAATCCACTTTTTTAGAAAACCATAAAGTAGATAAGATCATGTCTAAAAACCTAAGAACCTTATTCTTTTTAGAAGAAGCATAGAACACTTTAAAACCTTCAACTTCTAGAAAACTACCTAATGTTTCTATAGATGTTGCAGTATTACCGTGTTTTGATAACTTGTTCCCTATGTAAAGCAACTTTTTCATCGTCTATGAATCTAATTTTTAATAAACAAAGAGCATAAATAAAAGATGGAGCTGCCGTTCGCATAGCAGCGTGATTTATAGTTAGTATCCAAAAAGCTAAAAAGCAATACATATAGATATGCCGTTTATTATCTAAATATAAGAATATTGGTGTAAAAAACAATATTAATAAAATCAGTATCCCTAATGAACCGTGCTCTCCCAACAATCTTGTTAATTCATTGTGAGAAGCAACAACTTCACCGGTTTGTTCTAATCTATATTCTGTTCCTTTAGCAACTCCGATACCAAAAAAAGGGTTTTCTAAAAACGCATTGATTTCTGATTCAGCTATTTGCTCTCTACCAGAAAAATTGCTCTCTTTTTTTCGACCTAACGCATCTTTATTTTGATATCTTTTTCCAATTAATCCTCCTGTTTGGTCTTCAGTATAAAACCATATACCGACTAACACTGCCGTTAATATAACAATTAAATAATTTAGTTTTACTCTTCCTTTATATTCTGAATTAATGTAAAAAACAACCAACAAAATAATTATCATTACAATACCCGTAATCATTCCTCCTCTAGAAAATGTTAATAAGCCTCTGTAACTTATATTAAGTACAATTAAAATATTTATTAAAAATAAAAATTTAGTTCTTGAAGCAACAATAACTCTTGTAAAAAAAATAAACATACCTAAACCAAGTGCTGTAGAAACTTGATTTGGACCAAAACCACCAGAAGTTTCTACATTGGACACAGTACTTGTAACAATCTCCTTAATTTGGGGAGTAAATAAAATTAAATAAGTTGCACAAGACAAAATAGGCAAACCCATTACAAGTAAAATATTATTAATTTCTTCTATTCTTATTTTCCGATTATAACAATAAAGTGAGGCAAAACCGAGACATAATGGACCAGAAATATTAAATGAAATGGTTTTTCTAATATCAGCAGTAGCTAAGTTTAAAGTCTGTGTTGCGATTACAATTCCAGGAACGAGTAGTATAAGATAAATCCAATAAGGAATTGCATTTTTGGAAAAACCACTATAAAACATTCCCAAACAAATAAAGAAAATTATTCCATATTTAGAAAACTCATGATTGGGATTTCCATGAGTCATCCTCAAAAAAACCTCACTTCCTACAATATAAGCGCAAGCATAAAGCACTTCATTATTCTTGTTTTGAGTTTTTATTATATAGTAAACGCTAACTATAAACATTAATGCACCATAAATTTTAGAAATAAATGGCACAGCATAAATGAATACTCCAAGCGCAATGTGGATGAAAACTAAAAAAAGGTAATTCTTCTCTTTATTTTGCATACTATTTGGTTTTTACCCAACTTATAAACTTGTTTAGAACTGCTTCTTCTGAATTATTTTGTTGAATGGTTTGGTATAAAGCATTACCTAACTTTACTCTTAATTCATCATTTTCTATCATTGCAATCAATGCGCCATAAAATTGTTCTGCATCAAACTTTGGGACAATAAATCCATTTTCATTGTTTATAATAATTAACGGAATTTCTCCAACTTCGGTAGAAACAACAGGTTTTCTGTTCAATCCATATTCTAACAAAGCAACTGGCAATCCTTCGGATTGAGAGGTTAAAATTGCAATTTCAGATTGTTCGATTATATTTTGAGTATCGTTCTTCGAACCATAAATAAAAACATGATTTTGCAAAACGTTTTCTGCAATAGCAGTTTTTACTTTACTTGAATAATCATCATTAAAATCTTTTCCTACCAAATGAAAAGTCCAATCTGGATGAGACAACTTCATTTTTTTAGCAACATCTATCAATAAAAAATGATTTTTTTGGAATCTTAAATTAGCTAAACACAAAATTCGTTTCTCAGTTTTACCAAAAAGCTCAGTTTCATTCAAACCATTTTGTGAAATACTTGTAAAATTTGCTAAATAAATTACTTTTTTACAATTCAATTCTCGTTCAGCCCAATTTTTTAATTGATAATTTACAACTATAATCCCTTCAAAAAAATAGGAAGCAATTTTTAAAGCTAATGATTTTCTAGCATTTAAAAATTCACTCAAACCATTATGATCATGCCAGATAATTTTGATTTTAAACAAAATCAACTTCAACAAAAAAGCAGTAAAAAAAGAACTGCTATGTGCTTGAACATATTGAATATCATTAGATTTACAATATTTTTTTAATTTAAAAATTGCAGAAAAATCAATCGTTTTTTTTCTGTTTAAAAATAAATAAGGAACATTAGAATTTATTTGCTCTTTTAAACTTCCTTCTTTTCTAGTAGTTACTAATCCCGAGAATGCTACTTGATTTGAGAGGGCATTAGCATAATTGACTGCCATTTTTTCGGCACCACCTATATCTAATGAATCAATAATTTGTAGAATTCTCATGCTTTTAATAATTTTTCTATTTCGCTTTCAAATTTATCAATTGTAAAGTTACGAGACCAACTTATTGCCGCATTTATTTTAGTATTGTACAATTCTTGATTATCAACACACTTTAAAACTAAATTACAATCGTATTCTAAATCTTCTGAAAGTAAAATCCCTCTTTCTCCATTGCCGAGCATATTGGGAACGCAAGATACTTTTGAAGCAACTGGAAGACAACCCCAAAACATTGCTTCAGCAACAACTTTTGGCCAGCCTTCACTTTTAGAAGGTAAAATCAAAAAATGGCTTTGCTGATAAATCAACTTCATGTCATCACGGCTTACATTTCCTTTAAGAAAAACTACATCATTTAAATCATTAATTTGAATATAATTTTCTATAGCCTCCTTTTCCTGACCTTCACCATAAATTGATAATTCAAGATTGATTCCTTTTCTCTTTAATGATTCAACTAATTTAACAGCGTAAATGGGTTGCTTACCTTTAGACAAAGTACCAACAAACAAAAATTGAAGTTTAATATTCAAATTTCTTGCAGTAACGTCTATTTTTTCATCTTCTCTATAAGTTGCTGTAAAAAAAGATTTGATATTTTTAGTTTGATTTTTCCAATCTCCATAAACCAAAACCTGCATATTTTTGGTTAAAAAAGTGTTGCTCAATATCGATTTTTGAATCTTATATGAAAGAGGTTGCTTCGAATTAGAATCCCAATTACCAGCATATTTAGCAGTTTTTGCTTTTTTTGGAAAAAATATTTGAACTAAAGTACCCAATAAACCCATATTTCCTGGACATCTGAGATGAATATGATTACTTCTTTTTATACCATCAAAAATTTTTAAAAATAATACTGGCAAGGTTACTATCGACTTGATTATTTCTTTAAAACTAGTTAATGAAAAAGAAGGTACTTCAATAAATTCAATAGTATGATGCTGGTATGCCTGATGAATCGCTGTCTTGTCTATATGTTTTAAAGGCGCCACTATTATTACTTTATCAACATGTTTTAACCATATATTCATCTCATTCACATAAGGAGCATAACCTAAATACTTATCTTCAGATTGCAAATGAATAACGTGAGTAATGATGCAAAAGGTCATAAACTATTTGATGTTTAATTAATTCATTTATTAAAACTAAAGTTATCCTTTTAACATTTTTAAAATAAAAAACAGAATACCGATAACAAAAACACTATTAAAAAGAACAGTTCGCTTATTCTCGGATATAGTTTTAGCAGCATTTATTGCGTAGAAAGCATAAAAAACTATAGCAATATGCATCCATCTAAACTCCATTAATTTTATAGCGCTTACAATAAAAATAAATAACGAAATAAAATAAAAACTAAGGGTAAAATAAACAGTTTTGTTGACTACTAAATCTTCTTCTTTCTTTTTCAAAAAAGGAAAGAGAATTAAAAAAGGAAAGAGAACATACATATATCTAGATGAAGAATACATAGACATTCCAAACATCCGAAAAAATTGTCTTGTAAACATTCCTGTATCGTTAACTAAAATATCTAAATGATTTTTTGGAAAAATAAAATCCGGATGCTCCTTTTTATATTGAATTATGTCATCACTAGAAAGCCATTGTGTAGTTGGTATTTCACCAGCATCCCATTTTTTTGCCATCAAATAATTCATTTCAAACCATGAAGTACCGGTTTCTTCAGCAATAGTTTTAATGTCTAAAACAATTTTTCCTTGATTTACAATAGGGTTAAAATTAATTAATGCCGTAAATGCAACAAAAAACAAACCAACAAAAATTAATTGCTTTGAAAATAATTGCTTTCTCATTATAAAAACAATACTCAACAAATAAGCAGCTAAACTGATTAAAAAAGTAGGTCTCGAAGTGAATGATAGTGCAAACAGTAATCCAATAATAATAACACTATGCTGCTTTTTATAAAATAAAACTTCAGTTAAAAGTATAAAAGCTGGTAATGCAAATGCAACCGAAATCATGTCTGATGTACCCACAAAATGACAAGACAATACTAATAAAACAGAAGATAGAATATTAAAAACAATCAAGTTACTCACAAAAGGATTCCCTTGAATAAGGTTTGTGAATTTTTGTTTTTTATAATATCTAAAGAGAAAAAGCAATAAGAAAACTGCAGAAATTAAGCTTATTAATCGGTTGGTAAATTGAGCGTCTTGAAAAAATTTATTCAACAATAATCCAAAAAACGCATAGGGCTGCGCTTGAGCATTAGAAACCAAACTAAAACTAAAATCAGAATTAGTATTCAAAAACTCTCTGTAGGCAGTTTCATCAGCATTGGCGCCAACATTCATAAAAGTTTGATTAAAAAAAAGTACTTGTAAATAAGCGTTTATAAACAAAAAAAGCATCGCAAGCATTGTGATACTTTGAGTATTTATTTTAAAAAAAATATTCTTAAATCTATTTATATCAATCATTTCTTTTGGGTTTATTGAAAAGCAAACTAAACCACCCAATAGTTCTACCTAAACTTTCGGTAAAAGCTTCTTTAGGTTTATTGGTAGTAAAAATATTTGTAAATCGGATTAAAGTTAATAAAAAAGCAATAGAATTCCACTTAAATCTTGCTACAAGACTCGGATTTGGATATTTTACTCGCCAAACGTACCATCCGTTTCGCAATACCATTTTGCCATAATTATATTTATTTGGTCTTCCAGAATTATCGTGAAAATGACTTAGTTGCGCTGATGTAGCAATATAATTTTGTCCAAATTGCAGAGCTCTTAGAGAAAAATCGGCATCTTCATAAAGACCATAGCCTTCGAAGTAAGTAGAGAATTTTATATTATAAAAAACTTCTCTCTTAAAGTTCATTGACATGCCAACAATTAAATCAACAGGATATACCTTTGCATTTAAAGGATAATAACATGTTTTTCCATTAGAGAATTCTGGCATTATCCCTGGCAACTCATTAGATCCTAATCCTAAAATATTTCTCAGATAATTTCTTGAAGATTCTTTAATATAGTAATTTTCAAGAGTGTAATATTTAGAACTTTGTTTTACTCCTTTATCATTTACTTTCCATTTGTTCTCATTAATAGCAATACCTCCTACTCCAACCGCATTAGGATTCTCGCTAAAAGTTTTTACAACATTTTCAAAATAATTTTGTTCTAAAACGGTATCATCGTCTAAGAAACAAATGATTTTCATTCCTTCACCAATTTTTGATGTTCCGAAATTTCGTTGACGTGTTAATCCTCTATGTCCTGGAGGAACTTGAAAGTAAATGAGTTTATGAAATTGATTTTGTTCTAAAACAATTTTAGTTTCATAATTAGTAGAACCATCAATTATTAAAATTTCATCAGGATAAAGCGTTTGATTTTTTATTGAATTTAATAAATTCAACAATGGTTTCGCACGCATGTACGTGCAAATAATCAAACAAACTTTAGATGAATTTCCCACAGAAATTAGGGTTTTGTTGCTATAAAGATTAAGTTATTGTAACCAGTTTTTCTATTATACTTCTTACCATACAAAGCATAATATTCTTCAAGTGAATAAACTTCAACATCCTTAAATCCAGCAGTCATTAAGTCGTTTATCAAACCTTTTTTACTGTAGTAATAACCTGGCACTTTATATCCGTTGAAACCTGTATTTCTATTACCTACTTTTTCACCTAAAACAAATGAAAACAAACCTCTAAACTTAAAATAATAAGTCTTAGCAGTTGCACCAACTTGATTATGAACAGTTCCTATAATAGTCGCATAGGGCTTCAATATTTGAAGAGCATTTTTAAAAATTATCAATCGATCTTGTCTTACTGGAACATAAGTTAACATACTATTCAAAATAGTTACCAAATCAAATACATTATCAACTTTATTGTAAGCTTTTGCATCACCAACAATAGTTTCTGTAATGGAATCAATGTTCCATAATTTCAAATTTTCATTACACTTGGCAATCATATTTTCAGAAATATCGGAAGCTACAATCTTTGTTGGATTATAAAACTCTGCAATAGATTCAATTTCTCTACCAGTTCCACAACCAAAAATTTTTATAGATTGAATGCTTCCAACAGAACTATAGCGTTCTTTTGCTTTTTCGAACATAAACTCCTCAAAATCGGAAGCTTTTTTAAGTACTTCTTGAGTAGCAATAATATTCTCTTTTTCCCAAAAATCTTTATTTTCAATCTTCATTTGAATTACTATTTGAAACGTTTTAATAAAACAGAAATGGTTTTCTTATTTTTAACAAAAATAGAATTTAATATTAAATATAATTTAAAAATTATTGGCTTAATAATTACATGTCGATGTGGTGTTCCAAAAGAAATAGTTTGTGTGTTGAATTTGGCTTTAAATTCCATTACGCCTTTAGAACCTCCCATAGAAATATTGTAACCTTTATAACCCAATTCGTATGATTTCTTGATGAGTTCCCAATGCAATAAATAACCTAATTTCAAATCGGGTTTCTCTTTTTTAGTTCCACCAGAAATGTACGTCAAATGATTTCCACAATTTACAGCAAATCCAGCGCCTTTAATAACTCCATCAATTTTTGCTGTTAGCAAATAAGCTCTTTCTTTGGCTACTAATTCTAAAATTGTGGCTTTAAAATCTTCAAAAGCTCTTACCGAATAGTGTGCTTCTTTAGCATTATCTTCAATGACTTTGTAAGCCAATTTACATTCTTCTTCTGTTTTAGCAAAAGAAATTTCAGCAGCATTTTTATAAGATAAATTAACATTTCGTCTTACTTGAACGGACATTTGTTGTAATAATTCATCGGACGAAGTTGTGGTATTAAAAGCAACCCAATTTATACCATAATTACTATAAACATATTTGAAAAGATTGCCTCCTTTTCCAATTAAATTGATTGTATTTAATTTTTGTGATGAATAAACGTGAGGTTCAATTTCTAATTCATTAGAAACTGGCAGACTGTATTGAACGTAACAGCAACTATGTTTTTTGGCTTGAGTAGAAAGTTGCGTTAAAATACGTTCTAATTTATCTTCTTGTCCAGCCGAAACTATTGGTCCATGAGGAACTATATAAAATTTGAAGAAAAAACTTTTAGCAATTACAGCACCATAACCTCCAATAATTTCTTCACTTTCATGAACAATAAAAATCTCGTAATCAAAACCATAAGAAGCATACGATTGCAACCATTGGGAATATATCAAATGACTACCACGATTTTCTTTTAACAGAAATTCGTCCCATTTTTGAATCCATCTTGGTTCTTTGGAGATTAAAAAATTCATTAATTAATAATTCTTGAAGATAACAAGTTGTTAGGATTCTTGATATAAACAACTCCATGAGTATCAATATCAAAAACCGTCTCTTCAAAGATATTAAAATATTCTATGAGTTGAGAAAGTGTGGGATTCCAAATCTTATTTTCTCTTATTTTAAGTGATAAATTCTCAAAATTAGCCACCACTTTATCATCAAAAACACCTTCTTGTTTGAATAGCTTCCCTGAATAATGACTCATATCGACAGAGAAATAAGTATGTGCAATAAAAACACCCGATTCACTTATAAGAGATTCAATATTTTGTGGATTTAAGGCTTTTTTAAAATCAACCATTTCTAAGGTTTGAAATACAAAAAAATCTTTAGTATCAATTCTGTGTTTAAATAAAATTGGAGCAAAACGAGCTACTTTGTAGGGTTTATTCTTCTCTGAATTCCATAAAAATAGCACTTTCAAAACTACCATTAACAAAGGAACTATATTCTTAATCAAAGTGAAAACCTTCAAAAACTGTTTCTTTTTAATAATGGCTCGAGCATTAGCAACAGCGTCAATATAATTTCGAACACGACTTTCATCATTATCAAAATGAAAAATGATATTCTTAAAAAGCATTACGAGTTTAGTCTTAAAAGAAAATTTAGCAATTCCTTTTCGATAATTATTTAGTGTAAATTGAGCCGTATTTAATTGATTAATAACACCAGAAGTAGCTGTTCCTGAATCAATGTAATTCCAAAGAACTTGTATTTTTTTATCTGATAATTGCTTTTCAAAAGTGGTATTTGAAAATTTATTATTTTTATAAAGCGAAAAATTATAAGGCTGAAAACCATGATCTATCCAAACAGGAATGTCATCAAAAGGAGGTTGAAAATTTTGAAAATCTTCAAAACTTTCTGCATCAGATTTTATGGATTGTGACAAGGAGTGATAACACAATTCATGTCCGTCATTTTTCCAGAATTCCAATTCCTTTTTATCATTTTCAAAAGAGGCATTATCATTTCTTTTAGAAAAATGATTTAGAAAAAAACCTTTTGTAGTCTTAATATTCGTTTTTGCAAATAACTGACGTTGTAATTTTAAATTAGGCAAAGTATCATAATCACAATGATCTGTAAAACAAGCTATAGCTGAAAATGGAATTTTAGAACGGCTGATTTCTAAAGCATTTTCTTTTGTGAAAAGCAAACTCGGTTGTTCAATAAAGTTTAGTTTAGAATTAGCTGAAACTAATTTTTTAGTATTTATTATTCCAGTGTATTCGGTTAAGGAATTAGAATATTCTGGATTGAACTTCCATAAAAGAACCTTTTTATTTTTTGGACTAACTTCCCAAATGCCTTTATTAATATTGGCTTGAACTATAAAACCATTGCTAAGTTTTAGAATTTTAGAAGACAAAGAAGCAGCAATTCGTGTTTCATTGACATCAATCCATGAATAATCATGATTTCTAAAAGAAACAATTGGTAAGTCAAAAACAAATTCGATTGTAAATGAATTGGTGTTAGAAGTAATTTGCTGACAATCTACACTTATTTTGGTGCCAAAATCACTTGAAAAACTAACGTTTTCCTTAAATGATGTTGTTAAAATAGTGATTGATTTTACCATTTACTTTGTTCTTTTTCCTAGCTGAACTAATTTTTTTGCATAGAATACCGACTTGTTAAACTGCATCATTCGATAGGGTAATTTTATCAATTTCAATGGAATAGACCATTTACTACCTTTAAAAAGATACATTACAAAATATTTATGCTTGTATTCTACAAATTGTTGAGGCGTAAATTGCTTATGAATTTGATACATAATTGTCGGACTTGGAACTGGGCGAATATTTTTTACTGGCGTATCCAATTCCCATGGTTGCGTTTTACGCTTTTTACCCATAATTTTGGCTTGTGAACCCCAAAAACGGTAACCTCCAACTGGTGGTTTCAAATGCAAATTAGTAGAAAAAGGATTGTATAAAACTGGAACACCAATTTTAGTCAGTGTAATTCCGAAATCACTATCTTCACCATAGCCACCATCATAATTGATATCGTTTCCAACAACTTTGGTTACAAATTCTCTTTTTACACAAGAATTGGCATTACTAAAACTCTGTGAAGCACCAACATACCAACGTTCAAAAGGATAATTATCTAATTTAACTTTCAAATCATCTAAGGTTTGTTTTTGATGATCGGCTTGAATGTCTAAACCATTACAAGCGCCAGCACTATAAGTTTGAAGTAAACGGATATGATTTTCAATAAAATCGGTTTCTACTCTTATATCATCATCTCCAAAAACGATATAATCTCCAGTACACAAATCAATAGCTTCGTTTCTTGCACGACAACTCCCTTTAGTAGTTTGCCATTTAAAAATTACTTCAAATGGATAATTCGCAGGATTATATAATGATTCGTCTCTACTGCTTTCTGGAGTAGCATCAACTACAATAACTTGTGTTGGCAAATAGGTTTGTTTTTTTAAATCCTCCATTAAATTCAAAGTAAAATCTTGACGCATCATAGTAGGAATGATGTAACTTACTGTCGGATTTCCTTTGATTTCTTCAAGCTTTCTTGGTGGAATTACACTCGGAATTGGACGTTGTTTGTAGTTGCTTTTTGCACTTAAAAAAGCTTTCCATTCTGAAGGATTCCACAATCCTTTACGATATAACATAAAAATGGAATGTGCCATTCTAAAATTCTTTCTAAAGAAAACATACCTGTCTTTTGTAGAAATTGTAATGGTTTCTTTTTCTGAAACATCAAACAAACCTTTTACATATAAAGGAATAGCTCCTCTATTTCTAACAGCATTATAAGCAAAATCAAAAGCAGCCAATTGAATGTTATCAAAATCAGTATCAAAACCACCTAATAAATCAAATGCTGATTTTCTAATGGCAAAATTATTTGGATTCAAGCGCCAACTGATACACTCATCTAGATTATCAAAATCATTAATAAACCAAAAGAAAATAAACGTTTGATAAACTAAATCAGGAAAAGCATTTTTATAACCTTGTTCAAAGGAACTATGCCAAATATCGCCATAACCTTTGGAAAGTTCCTCCAATTTTTCAAGATTTGGAGTTCCTACATAAAGGATAACTTCTCCTTGACTCGTTTTGTATTCTTTGAAATTTAAATTCATAAAGAAATTCTGATTATTATTTTTGTATTGTTGGGCCTGCAAAGGTAATTATTTCATTTCCTCTAAACGTAATTGTTTTATATGGATAACCAATTTTTTCAAAAAATTGTTCTAATTTAATATAAGTTGGCTCATTATTTACAATATGATAAGAAGCAATTGCAAAATTTGGTTTAAACTTTTCAATTATTTCAACACAACCTTCAAGAGCTTCTATTTCGGCGCCTTCAATATCCATTTTAATAAAATCAAGTCTCTCAAGGTGCTGTAATTGACTCCAACTATCTATTGTAACAGCCTCTTTTTTAACCAAATTAGCTTGATCGGAAAACCACACTGCAGAAGATCCAACAGTTCCTGCTTCTTGAAAATCTAATTGCGTATTTTCATTCCAAAGAAGTAAATCATAAACTTTCCAATTTTTTGGTAAATATGGATTTAAACTAAAACTTTCTTTTAAAAAATCAATATTGTATTGGTCTGGTTCAAAGCAAAATACCATTCCTTTTTCTCCTACATTCTTTGAAAATAACAAAGCAATATTGCCCACATTAGCACCAGCATCAATTACAAAGTCGCCATCTTTTACTTTATAAAAATGCTGATAATAATCAAAGTCTGCCACTATCGTATATAATCCTTCAATGGTATAAAAACTTAAATCGTTGTAAGTTGTTTTGAAAACAATTTTATCATCTTCGTTTTTAATCACATCAAAATCAACATTTTTAGCCTTGCCAATTCTATAAATTACCAACTTTATTCTTTCTTTAAAATATCCGCTTGGTAATAGCTTTGACAAAAACTTTTTAATTTCTTTCTTCATGCTATTTAGAGATATAATTTGAATAAAACGCCAAAGACTGCTTTGCAACAACCTCAATACTAAATTTTTGCAAAACTTTATCTTTAGCAGCTTTTCCAAAAGTTAGTTGTAAGGTTTTATCTTGCAAAAGTGTTTCTATTTTAGTCGCATAAAGCTCATGGTCTTTGGGATGCACTAAAAAACCTTCTTTTCCATCCTCAATTACTTCGGTTGCCCAACCAATATTGCAGGCAACAATTGGTTTTTGCATTGCCATAGCTTCGAGCCAAGAAACTGGTAAAGCTTCAGCAAATGTTGGAAAAACACAAACAGAGGCATTGTTTATTAGATTTTTTATTTCAGAATAAGGTACACTTCCTAAATAGGTAACATTCTTGAAAGCTTCTTTATCAAAAAGTGGCTGCATCATTTGCCAAACCGATTTATTGTTAGTTATAATGTCTGAGGCATCTCTTCCTACCAACACGAGTTTGGCTTGGTTATTTTTCTTATAAACTTCATTAAAAATTAAGGGCAATTCTAAAGAACCCTTTTTTCTAATTAATGTTCCAAAATACAATATGGTTTGTTCATTACTTAAATTAGAACTTCCTTCAAATTGACTTGTATCTATTGCATTCGGAATTACTTCAAAATCTCTTTTAATACCAAAAACTTCATTGGTTAAATCTCCTGTAAATTTACTTACCGAAATAATTCCATCAGCTCGTTTTAAAGCTCTTTTTTCAAAAAATCGATTCTTTCTTTTTACAGGTCTTTGATCTAAATGACAGAAATAGGTATCACTTCCGTTAAGTCGAAGTACCACTTGACATTTTACATTTACAAATGCTGTGCAACCGGTCCAATCTGGAGCTTCAACGATATCTATTTTATGTTCTGAATACAATTTATTGATTAGTTTTGCTATCTTTAGTTGTGTTAGATAAAACGATAATCCTTTAAAAGAAACATTTTTTAATTTATATATAGTAACACCATTTTCTTCAAATGTTGCTTCTTCATATTGAGCAAAAACGATAACAGTAACTTGGTGACCAAGAGCAATAAGACCTTTGGCTAAATTATAGATACTTGTCCCAATGCCACCTGAAGAACGTGTTGAATGATGCGGATATTCGGGTGTTAAGAAACAAATCTTCATGCTTATGGATTAGTTTTTAAAAGATTTTGCAAAATTACTGCAAATTCAGCAGAAACCTTCTTTCTTCCAAACTTATTGACGTGTATTGCATTGTAAAAATATTTTTTATCGCTCAACAAATCGGAATGATTTACAAAGGTAAACGCTGTGTTGGAATTTACAACTTTAGTTTTATAAATTGGTGCTTGATAAATAATTAATTTAGTGTTGTTGGCATCACAAAGTTCCTTGATTTTATCGATGTAAGGATTGTTCCATTTTAAAGTTATTGTTTTAAAAGGTGTTTCTTTTAAAACTTCATTTGCCGGATAAGAATAATTACCTTTTTCATCAAAACGATTGCGTTTATTAGGTTTCATTTTGGCAACCAACGACGGATAAAAAATCTCAGAATTATAATAAGCTACACCAATCATTGGTAAGTACTTTGAAAATGCTAATGGTTTAAAATATCCGGATTCGAATTTAGAATAATAATCATAAACAAAATCTTCACTAACAAAAGGTAAAAATCGATAGTCATTGGTTCTCAATCCTGGATTTTTAGAAGCCAAATCCCAATGATTCATGGCTAAAACACAATACTTAGCTTGCTTCTTTTGATTGTAAAAATGTTGTAACATCAAATAATTAGAACTAATTCCGGTATCATCTATACATAAATTAATTCCTTTTGTACCAACTAAACTATCCATTTGAATAGTATTAAGACCAGTCAAACCAATACTAGAGCCAATAACAATATAATCGAAGTTGGTTTCTTTTACTTCGTGATATAAAAACTGTGGTTTGTAGAAAGAAGAGTTTCTCAAGAAATATAAATTGCACCAAGCAATAGCATTAAAAAGCAGTAAAGCTATACATCCGTATTGTGCTATTTTGAGTAAAAATCTCTTCATCTTTTAAAATTGAAAGTAAATAAAACTCATTTGATTTCTATAAGTTCCCATGCAAAAAAGCATAAATAAAAGCACAAAAATAGTCCATTTAGAAAGTCTTACTTCTTGATTTCCTTTGGTAACATTTTTCCATTCAATTAAAATTAAAAATAGAATGGCTACACTACTTATTAGAGTCAGCAAGGCATATTTAGAATTTTTGTAAAAATAGTTAGCTGACAAGGAATGAAAATCAAACATTCCTCCAAAATATTGAAAAGCTTCTGTAATGGTATTGGCTCTAAAAAATATCCAAGCCATTGAAACCAAAACAAAAGTAAGAGCTATTTTTGAATAAGCTTTAAAATTGTATTTAGTATCAGAAATGCTGGCTCTATTTTTATTTGAAATTAATAATGGAATAAACAGCAAAGCATGTAATAATCCCCAAAAGATAAAAGTCCAATTGGCGCCATGCCAGAAGCCACTCAAGAGAAAAATCACCATAACATTGCGAAGTTGCATCGCTTTAGAACCTTGACTTCCGCCTAATGGAATATAAACGTAATCTCTAAACCAAGAAGATAGTGAAATGTGCCAACGACGCCAAAAATCGGCTATATCTCTTGAAAAATAGGGAAAGTTAAAATTACGCAATAAGTCAATTCCGAAGAGTTTGGAAGTTCCTAAAGCAATATCAGAATAACCACTAAAATCACCATAAATTTGGAAAGAAAACAAAAACATACCCATCCAAAGTTCGGTAGCTGAATGACTGGAAGAGTTTTCAAAAATTTGATTTACAAAAAAAGCACAATTATCTGCCACGACAACTTTCTTAAACAAACCCCAAATGATTTGTTTCACACCTTGAACAGCTAACTGATAACTGAAAATACGTTGCTTTTTAATTTGAGGCAACAAATGCGTAGCACGTTCTATAGGACCAGCAACCAACAACGGAAAATAACTGACAAATAAAGAATAGGTCACCATATTGCGCTCTGGCTCAATTCTGTTTTTATAAATATCGATTACATAAGACAATCCGTGAAAAGTATAAAACGAAATTCCTACCGGAAGAATGACTTCTAAGGTCCAAAAACTAGCATGAAAACCTATTTTTGACAAAGCTTCTGCTAGCGATTCTGCAAAGAAATTGTAGTATTTAAAAACACCTAAAAACCCTAAATTAATTCCGATACTCAACCAAAACCAAAAAGTTTTAAGATTTTGATTTTTAGCATCATGCATTTTCAAACCAGTAAAATAATCTAAAGCTGTTGAAAAAATTAAAAGAAACAGAAAACGCCAATCCCAACAAGCATAAAAGAAATAACTTGCAACTAAAAGTAATATATTTTGCAACTCCAAACTGCGTTTGTTTACTATCCAATAAATAGCAAAAACTATGGGTAGAAATAGTAAAAACGAAATCGAGTTGAAAAGCATTACTGAAGTAGTTTTATATGATTATCAACCATTTTCTCTAGAGAGAATTGCAAAACTTCTGGCTCTTTTTCCAAACCATTAACTATAGTGTTTTTTCCATTTAAAATGGATAGCAAAATCATTTTCAACTTAGTACTGTCTCCAACATCAAATAAGAATCCATTATTATTTTCTTTTACTAATTTCAGCACATTTCCTTGGTCATTGGTAGTAATTACTGGCAAATTACTCAACAAAGCTTCTACAACAGTATAACAGAATGTTTCGCCATGAGAAGGATGAATTAAGTAAGAATACTCCGAATATACCTCATGTAAATTGGAAATACTTCCTTTAAAAATTATTGTATTTCCTAAATCAAACTCATTAACAAGATTTTTCAAATCAGTTTCATAAGGTCCTTCTCCATATACATCAATTGTAAATGGAACATCCGATTCTTTTTTCAAAGCTGCTACTGCATAAATAACATCTTGAATACCTTTATCTTTTCTTAAATGTGAAGCAGTTAAAAATTTATTGGAAACACTAAAATCTGATTTTACTTTGAACTTTTGAATTTCCAAACCATTGCAAACAACTTTTATTCTATCTTTAATAAAAGAACCTAATTCCTTAATTAATTGATCCTTAGAATACTCAGATACTCCAACAAACAAATCGATGTACTTAGCATATAAAATTCCTTTAGTCTTTTTTTCTAAACGCTTTTTCAGAGGATACCCAGACAAAGGTCTTGGATTGTGATCGATAGCAATTATCTTAGCACTATTTCTCTTTTTAAGTTTTTTATAAAATGGAGTACAAAGCTCAATAAAATGAGTTATTACATGAGAATACTGATTATTAGAATAATTATCTAAAAAATAATTCTCAACATTTTTGTAGTTACTTGAATGCAAATTCAGTTTAGAATAACCTCCATGATTTGAGAGATTTGGAAAAAACCAATCGATTTCAATGCCTTGTTCTTTGCATTTTGCATCAAACATCCAATAAAAATAGTCCATACCACCTACTCGCTCTGGAAGAAGTTCATAGTTACACAAAACGGCTATTCTTGATTGGTTTACCCCCATGCTTTTAAGGTTTGTGCAATGCGTTTACCGGTTTCAAACAGAGGCTTACTTACTTGTAATTTAAGCAATTCCATTCTATTTTTGCCATCTAAATCTGGATTATCCAAATATGTTTTTATTGCTTCAATTAATGAAGATTCATCTTTAACAACTTTGGTAGCTTTACAATTGACTACATTTTCAATATGAGCGTAATTCAAAAAACGTTGGTCATCATACAATCCGTTTTCAAGATTTCCGAAAACAGGATTGATAACTGGTTTATCAAACTGAATAAAGTCCAAACTCATAGTAGACAACATGTTAATATTCAAATCTGAAAACTCTAGAACTGACCTCAAATCAACCACATCTTCTACAGAAGGAATTCGTTGCGTCCACAACTCTTGATGCTTATCTCTAGAAAGTGGCCACTTTGGATAATTCCATTTAATAAAAGGATATTTCTCAACAAAACTTTTAAATCGAATTGGATCTTCTGCAGGAGAAGTTCTTACTAACAAGTTTACATTTTCAATTTCATTATTTTTAATAGCATCTGCAATTGTTTGAATATAAAGCTCATCATTTTTACTCGTTGCTATATCACCACAGCTAAAACAAATAGTTTTTTTAGAACTATCTAAACCAAATTTTTGTTGGAATTCATCTTTAGTGGTTTTGTATCTATCTAAAACATAGGGTTCAAATTGTGGTGTCCCTACAACCTCGATATTTTCAGATTTGACATTGGTATAAAACTTAAGCAATTCGTTTTTCATCAAATTACTCCAAACTAAATAATAATCAAAATTAGCAGCCATTCTTCCTTTGGAAGCTAAATTATCCCAACTAAAAATAAAGGATACTGTTTTAACTTTATTTTGCTCAGCTTGATATACTAATGGAGCTATAAACGGTGGCCTTTGATGGGTAAAAAACAATAAATCAAATTTTTCATCTATCAATAAAGTGCCATATTCTTTAGAAATTAAATTATTTCTAAAAGACCTTTGTTGCAACTTATTATAAAATTGAATCCATTTTTCAGAGAAAAAATAGGACGTCCATTTATTGATTAATCTTGTAGTAAAACCTCTAGTTGTTTTAGCTTTTGAATTATTAACTCTTAAGTTATCTTGAATGCCAAAATTTCCTATCTTGTGCAAATGAAGATGTGCAAGTTCTTTGGCTTTTCTAAAAAACCAATTAATGAATTTTTCTTCATAAACTGGCAATTCAATGACTTTACATGTAACAGAATTATATGCAGACTTAGGTAAATAAGATAAAATTACAACCTCATCGAAACTTTTTTGAGCTTCATAGATAAAATCGCTCAAGATAAAATTTCTATAGCCAACGCCATCGGTAATTACTATTCCTAATTTTTTCATTTAACTATGAACCTAACTTTATAAATAAATTTCTTTGATAAGCTGTAATATCATTAATCTCCATCCAAATTTCATAATCATTCTCATTTAGTACTTTAAGAATTTTATCATACGTTTCTTTTGACATGGTTTGAGGAATGTAATATTCAAAATTAATTATTGATGGCTTATATTTTTCAAAATCAATGTTCAAAATTATTTCAGCATCGTAACCCTCAGTATCAATCTGTAACAAGTCAATATTTTTGATAGAATTCTTTTCTATTAATTCTGAAAGTGACATACAATTCACTTTTTCTTCAATAATATGTTCAGAAGCAATCTTACAATTAACATGATGACCTTTCATAAAAGATGCAATTCCTTTTGAGTATTTTGGAACTTCATTCACACTTGCAGGATTGACTCTTTGCATAATCATCTCCTTTTCAGAATTATGAATTGCTAAATTTAAAGTTTTTATTGTGGGATAATCACTATAATTTTTTTCAAGCTCTTTAAAATAATCATTAACTGGCTCTAAAATAAATCCTGAAACTTTTGTGCTATTCCAAGTGAGAAAATGATGTAATGGATCATCATTAACACCATCATTACCACCAATTTGAATAAATTCAATAGTTCCTTTTTTAGCCAATAACTTATTTAAAAGACTATCCAGAAAAACAAAATTATTTGCTTTACTAATTTTATATCCTCTCTTATAAATAAATTTTTTGAGTGAATTTTTTATTTTCTTCTTGTTTAAAAACCTCATCATTTTTTATTAAAATTACAATTACAAAATAAACCTTTTAATAACATTCAATGGATTTATTTAATATTTTTAAAATCTTTAATTTATTGAAACTAATCTTTCTTATACAATGGTAATTGCTTACTGTTAGCATCAAAATTATTTTTTATCGAATAAAATATTAATTCATCAAATATCATAGTTTTTTTTGAAAGACTAAAATATATTATCTATAGAAATAAAAAAGCTTTACATATCGGTAAAGCTTTTATTATAGTTGAAATCGTTAAAGTTCTTTAAATTGTTTTTGGTGGTTGATGTTCCAAATATCATTATTTTTTAAAGATTCTAAAAATAATTGAGCACTATTTCCTTCACCAAAGTCGGAAATGCTTTTTTGGGTTTTATGACTGATGATAAGTTCTAAGGCCTCTTTAATGGCACTTTTTTTATAATCTACATTGATAATATCAGCATGCAAAGCTCTATTTTGCTGTCTTGTCCCAATATTTATAATCGGAATTCCATAGTAAGGAGCTTCTCTAATTCCGGCACTACTATTGCCAATGATGAATTTAGATTCTTTTAATAGCGTTAAAAAATATTCAAATCGTAACGAAGGAAAAACTCTAAAACGAGTATTATTCTGCAACTTTTTATAATTATCGATAATAAACTGACTTCCCAAATCATTGTTAGGATAAATCACTACGTAATTATTATGGTCTTCTAACAAAGCTTCTACAAAATTGGTAGCATATTGATTCATTTCTGAAGCTTCAGTTGTAACTGGATGAAACATTACTACAGCAAAATCTTCAAATGGGATTTGATAATACTCTTTTACTTTTTCTAACGATGGCAAATCATCAGAAAACATAATATCAATATCCGGCGAACCAATGGTATATATTGACGAAGCTATTTCTCCCATTTGAATTAATCGTTTGGCTGCATCTTCATTAGAAACAAAATGAATGTGACTCAATTTAGAAACACTATGACGAATTAGCTCATCAACCGTTCCTGACAATTCACCGCCTTCAATATGAGAAACTAAAATATTATTTAACGAACCTACAATAGCTCCAGCCAATGTTTCTAATCTATCTCCGTGTACAACAATCATATCGGGATTAACCATTTTGCAATAGCTAGAAAGACCCTCGATGGTTTTAGCCAAAGTTAAATCCATTGTAGTTTCGTGCGTATGATTTTCAAAAGTATGAACGTTTTTAAAATTACAACGTTCTATTTCTATAAGCGTATATCCATATTCTTTTTGCAAATGCATTCCTGTAACAAAAACAAATATTTCAAACTCTTGTTGGCTTTCAAGAATAGAAATAAGTGATTTTATTTTACCAAAATCGGCACGAGTTCCAGTTAAGAATAGGATTTTTTTCATTTATTCAAAATCATTAAAATCCAATTGTTCATCATTTGCTATATCACGAGTAGCTGTTTTTCCTAATAAATCATTGAAATGTTCTGCCAAAATTTTTCCTGTTCCTGGTCGTTTTACCCAAATGTTTTCTTTGGTCAATACTTCGCCTTTTTTAATGTCAGCAATAGAACAAACCGTTGCAAAAGCAAAGTCAATAGTTACTTGCTCTTCTTTGGCTGGTTCTTTGGTTCCTCCACGCATTTGCCACATTTCATTAGAAGAAACAATCAATTCAGAAGTAGCTCTTTCATCCATACTACAAACGATATCTGGTCCGTTACGCTGCATGTGGTCTGTAAAATGGCGTTCAAGAATACTAGCTCCAAGCGCCACAGCTCCTAAACAAGCATTGTTATTTAAAGTATGATCAGACAAACCAAAAACTTTATCTGGAAAGGCTTGATTTAGTTGTGTCATTGCACCAAAACGAACCAAATGAATTGGTGTTGGATATAAATTAGTAGTATGCAATAAAGCCACCGGAATATTGTGTTTGTCAAAAATAGCTACTGCTTTGGCAACACTTTCTATGGTATTCATTCCGGTACTTAAAATTACTGGTTTCCCAAAAGAACAAATGTGTTCTAAAAGTGGATAGTTATTACATTCACCTGAACCTATTTTGTAAGCTGGAATATCAAATTTTCTTAAACGTTCTGCAGCTGCTCTAGAAAAAGGTGTCGAAATAAAAATCATGCCTTTACTTTCAACATAGTTTTTAAGTTCTAGTTCTTCTGCTTCATTTAGCGCACAACGTTCCATAATTTCATATATAGAAACATCAGCATTTCCTGGAATTACTTTTTTGGCTGCACCACTCATTTCATCTTCTACAATATGAGTTTGATGTTTAACCACTTCAACACCTGCTCGATAGGCAGCATCAACCATTTCTTTAGCAACTTGAAGCGAACCTTCGTGATTAATTCCGATTTCGGCAATGACTAATGGTGGAAAATCAGGTCCAATTTTTCTTCCTGCTATTTCTATGTATGGGTTCATTCTATTTCTTATTTTTATTTAATAAATATTCAGCATACTCAAAATCCTCTTTAGTATCAATATCTACATTGGCAAATAAATGATTTACAATGTAAGGAACTGCATTTTCAGATATGATTTTTCCTTCTAAAATCAATTTAGATTTACTAATATACAACAATCCGTTTTCAAAAAAAAGCGGTTCCAAATCTTGACTTCGTTGTCCTATTTCGTAATTGAAAGGAACAAAAGTACCATTGTTAATTTTGCCCAATTTATGATGATTTTGTGATACTGTGAATAAGCTACCTAAATTGTCCTCTATATACTTTTGAAAACATTGAGTCAATAAATTAACTGGCCGTAATGGATTGGTAGGTTGTAACAAAACCACATTTTCAACATCAGAATCAATAGTTTTTAAAACATGTTGCAAAGAGGAAATTGTTAGTTCTAAATCACCCGAAATGGATGCCGGTCTATCAATGACTTTTGCCCCATATGTCAATGCTACTTCTTTTATTTGATTGTCATCTGTAGACACATAAACCTCATCAACTATGTCAGAATTAGCCTTGGCATAAAGAATACTATGAGCCAATAAGGGTAAACCTCCTAATGGAAGAATGTTTTTCCCAGGTAATCTTTTAGAACCACCTCGAGCTGGAATTATGGCTATAGTTTTCATTTAAGTTTATAATTTTCTAGCTACTATTCCGTAACTAATTCCTTTTGCTTTGAAATCTCTTTTTTCAATAATTTTTTCGATTTTTTCTTTTACAAAAAATTTGAAACCTCCTTCATTTTGAGGTTCATTAATTATTGCATATTCCAAAATCTCAAAACCAACATCTTTTAACAGGTGTTCTACAATATGATACCATGGAGTAAACACGTGATTTTCAGCTAAATGTTTGGGTTGAAAAGAAAAAAGTGTTCCTTTTAAAAGTAAATTTAATCTATTTTTACTCCATGAAGGATTTGGAACGGATAAAATTAATATTCCATCCTTTTCAATATGATTGCTAATGTTTTTCAACCCTAATTGTGGATTTGGCAAGTGTTCTAATACTTCTAAAAAGATAACAGTTCCTGTCTTTTCTATAATTGGACAAGAATCATTTAAATCCCAAATTATTGATTTTTCTATTTTTTTAACATAATCAAAAGGTTGCCACTTCCCACCAATTGATTCAATTTTACTTTCCATAAATCCAAAACCAGAACCGATATCACTTATTGTAGAATTGGGCGATAGCGAAAAATAATTATCTAACATATCGTAAGCAAAGAAAGATCGATTTGTATATTCTTTAATTTTGTTATTCATTTGGTTTCCAAAATATTTTAGTATCTGTTATTTTTAAATAATTTTTATACTCCTCGTTTGTTAATCTATCACTTTGCTTAATTATTTTAAACAAATTTAAAAAAACATCTCCAATTGCTTGAGATATCGCTATTGTTGCTTTAAAATCACCTCCAAAAGTTTTAGTCTTTAATTGTATCCAAAATGTATAAACTATTTTTCTAGGAATGACATTTAAAGGATAAAACAGAAAAAACAAATACCATCCAGATCGGAAACTTCTTCTTAAACGCCATTGATACTCATTATTACTTTTTCTGGCTATTATATCAACACGATGATGAACTAAAACGGATGGCAAATAGTGAACTTCATATTTTTTTTTAAATAATTCTAATGAAGCAAAACTTTCCTCACCAAAAAAACCAAACCATTCAGGATAATTTGGGATTTTTTTCCAAGTTTCTATTCGCCATACATGACCACAACCTACAAAACCTTTTACACACTCAGTTTTTTCATTGAATTCTATTGATTTTGGCTTTTGTTTTCCCCAAAAAATTCGAAAAGCAATTAAACCACATTTACTGTTTTCAATAAAATGTTTTTCAATTTCTTCCAATGGATTTTCTGATAAAAAGTTAGCATCATCATCAAGAGAAATTGCATAAGTTCCTTTACATGTATTTAGCAATTTGTTTCTATTGTACAAATAACCTTTTGAAACTTCGTTTCTAATTATATGTATTTTCGGAAAATGAGTGGCTACATAAGTTGCTGTTCCATCTGTTGAACCATCATCACAAATAACAAATTCTACATCATCCCTATTTATAATAGACAACATAGAATTTAAGCTAACTTTTAAGTCAGAAAGTCTATTTTTAGTGGTTATCAGAATCGAAAACTTCATTATTGTATTATTTTTATAACTCTTGTAAAGATACCATATTAGTAAAAGTTTCAGAATTAATCAATAATTCATCATAAGAACCTTGAGCAACTATAGATCCATTTTCTACAAGAACAATTTTATCGGCTTTTTTAATTGTTGATAATCGATGAGCAATTACTATTATTGTAATTTGTCCTTTTAATGCTTCTATACTATCTTGAATAAAACGTTCTGTTTGAGAATCTAAAGCTGATGTTGCTTCGTCTAAAATTAAAATATCAATATCTTTATATAATTCTCTAGCGATTGAGAGACGTTGTCTTTGTCCTCCAGACATAACTACTCCATTATCACCTAAAACTATATCTTCTTTAAATTCTGAATTTTCTACAAACTCAGTTAAATCAACTTTTTTTATTACTTCATTAAATCTCTTTAAAGTACTATCGTTTTTTTCTTGCCAAAAAGTAATATTATTAAAAAGTGTATCATTAAAAACTACAGTTTCTTGAGATATAAATCCTATTTTACTTCTTATTGAATCAATATTATATGATGACATCTCGTTGTTATCAAAAAGAATTTTACCGGAGGTTGGGGTTAATAATCCGCAAATAATATTTACCAAAGTTGTCTTACCAGAGCCACTTTTTCCAACAAAGGCCAATGTAGTATTCTTATGAATATCTAATGAAATATCCTTTAAAATTTTTGCTTGATCATTGTATTCAAAAAACACATCGTTCAAAACTATTTTATCATTAAATGTTGTAAATTCTTTTCCTTCGTTTTCTTCTTTACAATTTTTAACATCAGAAATAAAATCAACATATTGTGTTATTGAACCAACATACTTTAAAAAAGCGGTCCAACTTTGTTGAACGGTCATTAAACTTCCAAAAGCTCTATAAAAGAAAAGTAAAATTATGATTAATGAATTAAACTTCCCACCTAAAACATTGATTTGGATATAAATTGCAATAACTAAAAACAATACAATTATTGGCTCCCTAATAGACATTACTTTAGCAGAAGTTTTACCAAGAACTACTAAATCTTTTTCAATATCATCTATAGTAAAGTTGATTTTTTTAAGATAACCTTTCATTAATGCAGTAGATTTCAAATATTTAAAATTTGTAATCTGTTGCATTACTAAACCAGATAATTTATTGTTCTTTTTAGCAATATCATTTGATAATTTTTCTGAATTTTTATACAATGATTTAAACAAAAATCGAGATAACCATCCACCAACAATTACAATCAAAGTAAACTTAGGATTGGTTAAAAAAGATAATCCTATATAAACTATAACAAAAATAGCGCTTTGCATAACCGAAATATACTGTAAAAAAGCACTACAGATAATATGTATTTCAGTAGTCACACTATTTTGTATAGTACCAAAATTTATGGTAACATATTTTGAATATTTTACTTCAGAAATTTCTAACAACAATTTCTTTTTTATATTTTTTATAAAGATAGATGTCGTTATTGCTCTGTAATAAACGTCTGTATATCTAAATAAGGCTTTAAACATAAAAGAGGCCAACATAATAATTAAAATTGTGTTAACCGTAGGATTTATATTAAAAAAATTGAAAACCTCTAAAAAAACATCATCGCTTTTTTCAATTGGAGCGTTTTTTTCTCTTGTTGCAATTTGAAACAAAGGAATGAAAATAGTTAAGCTAACCGCATCTACCAAGCCATATAGAAAGCTAATTAAAAAAACAAAAAAAAGTCTTAACTTTAATACACTATAAAAAAAGTGTAAATAGTGAAAGTTAGATTTTAAATATTTTGATACTAATTGCTTCAAATTGTAGTTGATTTTAATAAGAGCCAAATTTAGAAAACAAAATCTATATATGTATTTTAAATTTTTATTTATTTTGGATTACTTTTACAAAAAAATAACGTGTTTTTCTTCAATAAAAAATCAACTTATCTCAAAGAAATAATCCCTAATGATTATACCGATATTCATTCACATTTGTTGCCTGCAATAGATGATGGATCAAAAGATATTGAAGATACCTTGACATTAATAAACGAATTAAAAAAGTTAGGATTCTGTAATTTCATTACAACACCTCATGTAATGGAACACGTTTGGGAAAATTCCAAAACTAAAATTGAAGACACTCTTGTAACAACATTAAGTCACCTAAAAGGCAATACTATTGACAATCCGTTTAAAGCAGCTGCTGAATATATGCTTGACGATAAGTTTAGAAGATTATTTCAAGAAGAAAAATTATTAACCCTTAAAGAAAATTATGTTTTGGTTGAAATGTCATACATTAACGCGCCATTACAATTGTATAACATTATATTTGACTTACAAGTAGCTGGCTATAAACCAGTTTTGGCTCATCCAGAACGATACAATTTTTACCACAACAACCTCCAAGAATATAAAAAGTTGAAACATTCAGGTTGTCTGTTTCAAATCAATCTGCTCTCATCTGTGGGTTATTATGGACCAATGGTAGCCAAAACTGCCGACTATTTATTAAAAAATAAAATGATTGATTTTGTAGGTTCTGATGTACATCACATGAAACATGTAGAATCATTTAATAAAAAAATTGTTTTGAAAAACCTTGACCCATTAAAGGAAGCTTTTCAAAACAATATTTTATTTAAACCTTGATAAGGTTTATTTCTTTTTGGTGAATACTGCTTTTATTTTTTGAAAAAAGGTTAATTCTTTTTCTTCAACCCCATAGCCATAACCGTAACCATAGCCGTAACCATAACCGTAGCCGTAAGTTTTATTAACTTCTGTATCGTTAAGAACTATAGACATATTTGGCAACTTATTCTCTTTATATAATGTTTCAGCAAATTTAAGCATTCGCTTATCTAGATAATTTGCACGCATTACATAAATAAAAGCATCAGCATTTTTGGCAATTAATAAGGTATCTGTAACAACACTCACAGGAGCAGTATCAACTACTATATAATCATATTGTTTTTTAAGTTCTTCAAATAAAAGCGTTAATTTATTATTCATCAATAACTCTACAGGATTAGGAGGAATAACACCCGATGGTAAAGCATAAAAGTTAGTAAAATCTTTTACTTTTATTATGTAATTATTGATATCATCATTTGGTTTAGTCAAATAATTAGTCATCCCTTTCTGAGGCAAATCTATATATTGATCTAATTTAGGATTTCTAATATCTAAACCAATTATTAAGACTTTTTTTCCTGATAAGGCAATTGTAGTTGCTAAATTAATGGCACAAAATGTTTTTCCTTCTTTAGGTAAAGATGATGTTACAAATATAGTTTTACAAGCATTTTCAGGAACATGTGCAAGCATAAACTCCAAATTGGTCCTAATCATTCTTATCGCTTCTGCAGAGCTAGATCTACTATTAGATTGAATAATTTTTTCATTAGACTCTGATTTTGGTAAATCACCTAAGAAAGGAATAGAAACTTTGCCTTCAATATCTTGACGATATTTTATTTTAGTATCAAAGAAGTTTATTAAAAATAATATTCCAAAAGGAAGTAGTAATCCCAAAATAATAGCGCCAAGATAAAACATCGATTTCTTGAGTGAAATTGGCCCTGTTAGATAAGCATTATCAATAACTTTAGCTTTGGCAGAAGTAACCGCTAATGATATTTCTGTTTCTTCTCGTTTTTGTAAAAGATATAAATACAAAGATTGCTTTATATTTTGCTGTCTTGCGATTTCATTATAATTTCGTTCATTGGTAGGAACCTGATACACTTTTCCATTATAAAGAGAACGTTGTCTTAATAAATCTCTTTTTTGTATAGCTAAATCATTCTTTTTACTTAATAAACTTTGAATGATATTTTCTCTCAACTCCGAAATCCTCAAATCAATATTTTTAACTTTTGGATTGGATTCAGTGGCACTTTTGGATAACCTTCTCTTATCTAAAACAAGAGCATTGTATTCTGTAATATAATTAGAAGAAGTTTCTGTTGCTGTTACTACATTTGTAGGAAACAATTCGTCTTTTTTTGTTTTTCTAATTTCATCTAATAGAAAATCTCTTACTTTTAAATCGGTTTCGATAGCTAGAATTGATTTATTGTAATCAACCGCACCATCAATACTCAACCCTGCATCTGACTCTAAACTAACTAATCCTTTATCCTTTTTAAACTGTTCGGCTTGCCCTTCTACACCACCTAATTCTTTGGTAATAATGTCTAATCGGTTGTTGATAAACTCTTTTGTAAATTCTGCAACTTGATTTCTATCCCTTACAGCATCTTCATTATATTGTTCTACCAATGCATTTAAAAAATCAACACTTCTTTTAGGTATTTGATCTGTTATACCTAAATTAATAACATTGGTTTTCTCAACTGAAAATACCGTCAACCTACCTCTAAAACCATTGGCTCTTCCTTCTAAAGTTGATTTTACAACGATGATGTCAACAATACTCTCAGGTATTGGATAGGTATTCAACTTAACTATAAAATTTCCTAATATTGAAGGCACTTTTTGACCAAAACTATAGCGCTTTGGATTCTTCTTTTCAATATTCATTACTTCAAATTGTTTATTTGAAATAACTCTAATAACGAAACTTAAAGAATTCTCATTATAATCCTCTCTTTTGTCAGTGAAAATAACTTTTATTGGTGAATCACTATAAAGTTCATTAAAAACAACTCTACCCTCACTGAAATAAGAGATGTCTAAATCCATTTTTTTAACAACATCTTGAGATAATTGTCTAGATTTTAAAATAAAAATCTCATTGTCAACATTATTCTTTCCTGAGAAAATATTCAAATCACTAAAAGCAGAGAACTCACTAGTACCTCCTTTTTTTTCGTCTTTTATCAAAATGGAAGAAGCAGCTCCATATTCTACAACATAATATCTTAAATAAACAAAAGTGATAGTTAGAAGTACTAAAACACTTAATACAAACCACTTCCAATACTGAAGATAATTAAAGATTTGTTCCTTTATAGTAACTCCATTTTGTGCTTCTGAATTCGATTCTTGAGACAATAGCTTTTGCATAATTATTATTTAGTTACTAGTAAAGTAACAGTTAACAATAAACTAAAAATTGAGGCATATAATGGCAAACTTGGCAATGCAGTAGTATTAATTTTGGCTTTTCTTTGTTCAACATAGACCAAGTCATTTTGATCCATATAATAAAATGGAGAATTCACAAAATCTGCTTTAGTGATATCAACTCTATTGAAGGTTTTTAAACCTTGTATATCTCTAACAATTAAAACATTATATCTTTTTGCATATACAGACAAATCACCAGAAGCCCCAATGGCATCAAATAAAGTAACTCTATGATTATTAAATGACTTTATTCCCGGTAGACTAACATCTCCTAAAACGGTTACTTTAAAATTTAATATTTTTACATTTATAACAGGATCAATAAGATGGGTGGTCAATTTTTGCTTTAGCATGCTTTTTAACTCTTTTATAGAATAACCTGAAACTTGAATATTGCCAATAACTGGAAAATCAATTTTACCTTCATTATCAACCAAATAATTAGGTAAATTAAAAGGTACAGCTGCCTCAACCTCTTGAGTGGTTACTATGATAGACAACAAATCATCATTTTGAATTATTGGGTCATAATTGGTAGATATATTGCTAAAATCTTGTGAGCCCTGAAGATAAACAAACTTTTTTTTAGAGACACAAGAAGAAAAAAGAAACAGAAAAATTATTGTTATATAAAAGAAATAGTTTTTCATTCGAAAGAAATATAATTAATTGGTGACAAATATATTAAAAAACCATTCAATTTACATTCTATTTGGTGTAAACATAAGAGTCTTTAACTTCTATATCTAAAGTTTGGAATACAGAATTAATGCTTTTATACTCTGGAACTATATTTTTCATTTTTGCAGCTATCATGTCTGAGTTGCCTCCAAAAGAAATGCTTATCAACTCTTCTACTTGTTGACTAACGATTTCAAAATCATCGCAAACCTCAACCGCAATAGTTATCTTTTCATGATGCGTTGTTAAATTTTGTGCAGAATTATTCAATAATTCTTCATACAGTTTTTCACCTGGTCGTAATCCAACAACTTTTATTTTAATCTCTTTATCTGGTTGGTATCCTGCCAAACGAATCATTTTTTTAGCTAAATCAATAATTTTAACTGGTTTGCCCATATCAAAAAGATAAATTTCGCCTCCATTACCCATTGAACATGCTTCCAATACAAGCTGACAAGCTTCTGGAATAGTCATAAAATAACGAATGATTTCAGGATGTGTTATAGTAATTGGACCTCCTTCTTGAATTTGTTTTGTAAATAATGGAACTACTGAACCATTTGAACCTAATACATTTCCGAATCTAGTGGTAATAAATTTAGTATATCGCTCTGAATTGTTTTTTAAATGTTTAAAATGTTTCGATTGAACATACATTTCAGCAATTCGCTTGCTAGCTCCCATAATACTGCTTGGATTTACCGCTTTATCTGTAGAAATCATCACAAAACGCTCCACATGATATTTATTAGACAAATCAGCAACATTCTTTGTTCCCAAAACATTGGTAAAAATAGCTTGTGAGGGATTTTCTTCCATCATTGGAACGTGTTTATAAGCAGCAGCATGATAAACTACATCGGGTTGATAAGTTATAAACAATCTTTCTAAAATTGCATAATCGCTAACATCTGCAATGACATTAACCACCTCAACAGGCAAACCTAACCCTATAATTTCCAATGATAAAGAATGAAGTGGTGTTTCTGCTTGATCCAACAATATAATCTTCTTCGGATTAAAATGAAGTACTTGTCTTACAATTTCACTACCAATAGAACCCGCTGCACCAGTAACTAAAATTGATTTTCCTTTAAGTTTAGACGAAATGCTGTCGGTATTTAAAACGATTGGTTTTCGTTCTAATAAGTCTTGAATTTCAAAGTTCTTAATGTTTTTGGAAATTTCTTTTTCATCATACCAATCAGAAACTACAGGAAGGGTATAAACTTTAAATCTATATTCTATACATTCATCCACTATTGTTAAACGTTCTTCTTTGGTCAGACTTTTATCAGCAATAATTAATGCTTCAACTTTTTTGGAACGCATAAAAACAGGAATATTTTTCTTTATTTGAAAAATAGGAAGATCTAATATCCTTTTTGTCGAATTCTGATTATTTTTATCAATAAAACCAACAAGTTTAAACCTTCCAGGTGTCTCAGCTTTCAATGCAGAAGCTACGGCAGAGGCGTTAGCATCTGAACCATAAATAATAGCTACCATTCTTTTTTCTGAACTGGCTTCTTTGAAGAGTAATTCAAAAGTTTGCTTAACAAGCATTCGAAAAACAAACAAAAAACTAAAAGATAAAACAGCATTGATAAAAGCACCAGTAGTTAAATACAGTTTTGGTTTATCTAATATTAAAACAAAAAAGTTAAATAAAATCAGCACTACAAATGTAGAAAACTGAGAAAAAAACAATTTTAAGGCATCAATGTAAGAAGAGTGTCTAATAATTCCAGAATAAGTTCTGTAAATCCAAAAGAAAAAGATGTTAACAAAAAGGTATAAAGCGTTTCCAATAGAGAGATGTTCTTTAGGAATGTAATTTAACTTAAGCCCTTGAAAAAGAAAATAAGTAACAACACCTGATAAAAAAACAATAAAAACATCAATCAACAGTATAACCCATCGAGGTAAATAACTCAAGTTTTTAAGGCTAAATCCAAAATTGATCTCGGAAAAAGTCTTAAAAAAGTCAGTAAAAAAATTTCTTAAGATATTGTTTTTCAATGATTACTTTTTTTTAATAATGGTAAAAATAAGAAAAAAAAGTTCTTAAAAAAATCTTAAAAAATATTTATAACATTTTTTATGCGTTTTTTTTCCTCTTCTGTCAAATTAGAACCCGAAGGAAGACAAAGACCTATATCAAACAAATTTTCTGAAATAGTTCCTCCATAATAGGGTGCATCCTTAAAAATAGGTTGTAAATGCATAGGTTTCCATAAAGGACGACTTTCAATATTCTCAGTTTCTAATAAAAGTCTTAAGTCTTCTCTAGATTTACCTTCATTCAATGAAGAGTTAACGGTAATAGCTGACAACCAATGATTAGAAAAATAATTTTCATTAGGCTCAGAAAAAACTGTAATTGCAGAATTTTCTTTAAAAATATTCTTATAAAAATCATGCATTGCTCTTCGTTTAGCAATGTGATCATCTAAAATTTCCATTTGACCTCTACCAATTCCTGCACATATATTACTCATTCTGTAATTATACCCAATCTCACTATGCTGATAATGTGGCGCATTGTCTCTTGCTTGAGTAGCTAAAAAAATAGCTTTATTTTTCAAGTCAATATTCTTGGTAACTATTGCTCCTCCTCCAGAGGTAGTAATTATCTTATTTCCATTGAACGACAAAACACTAATATCACCAAAAGTGCCACATTTTTGTCCATTATAAGTACTCCCTAAAGCCTCTGCACTGTCCTCAAGAATCGGAATTTCATATTTATTGGCTATACTACGCACCTCATCAATCTTATAAGGCATTCCATACAAATGAACAGCAATAATAGCTTTTGGTTTTTTTCCTTTAGAAATTCTATCCTTTATGGCAGTTTCCAAGGCGTTGGGACATAAATTCCACGTATCAAGCTCACTATCAATAAAAATTGGTGTGGCGCCTTGATAGACTATCGGATTTGCTGAAGCTGAAAAAGTCATACTCTGACAAATAACTTCATCTCCTGCTTTTACGTCAAGTAAAATCAAACCTAAATGAAGTGCAGCAGTACCAGAGCTTAAGGCACCAACAAAGGAATTGTTTCCTATGTAATTTTCTAAATCTTGTTCAAAACCAGTTACATTAGGTCCCAATGGAGCAACCCAATTACTATCAAAAGCTTCATGTATATACTTTAGTTCTGTACCACCCATGTGTGGTGAAGAAAGCCATATTTTGGATTTAGTCATGATTATGAAATTTTATAGGTTTAGCAGGTATTCCAACTGCCGTACAATAGTCAGGTAAACTTTTTGAAACAACGGCACCAGCACCAACAATAGTTGCTGTTCCAATAGTTAGTTGATTTATAATTTTTGCTCCAGTACCCACATAAACTTTCTCTTGAATATGCACTTCTCCTGAAATATTAACTGAAGGCATAAAGGATGAAAAATCATCAATAATAGTGTCGTGACCAATGGTACACATTAGATTTAATGTTACAAAACTTCCAATTACGATATTACAAGTGATTATAGTTCCGCCACAAATAATGCAACCTTTAGAAATAGTAACCTCATCTTCTGAAATTTGAACAGATGGGTGGATTAGCGTTGGAAAATTTATTTTATCACTAGATAATTTAGCTATAATCTTACTTTTAGTAGTAGGCTCTCCAATGCCTAAAAGAACAGAAATTGGCTCAGAACTGGAATTCAAATCATGAAGATTTCCTAAAACAGGAAAATTATTTATAAGAGTACCTTTCGCTATGCCATCATCATAATATCCAATAAAATTATAGGTTTTCTCAACCTTATTTATTGCATCTATTATGGTTTTTACTTCACGTCCAAAACCTCCTGCTCCAATAATTACAATATTTTGCATATCAGTTTATTTTTAATTCAACTTCCTTGAAAGGGCTCTATTGTTGTCGAATCAGCTGCATTTATTCCATCACTTTTTATTACTTTCTGAACGGTTTTAAATAAAATTTTCAGGTCTAATAAAAAGGAAATATGATCTACATACCAAACATCTAATTCAAATTTTTTATCCCACGAAATGGAATTTCTTCCGTTAACTTGTGCCCATCCTGTAATACCTGGCTTTACTTCGTGCCTCCTGTTTTGAAAATCACTATACAAATGTAGGTAAGTGGTTAGTAATGGTCTGGGACCTACTATACTCATATCGCCAAAAACAACATTTAATAATTGTGGAATTTCATCTAAGGATGTTTTTCTAACAAAACTTCCTACTTTGGTCAACCGATCTGAATCTGGAAGTAAATTACCTTCGGCATCTTTTCTATCATTCATTGTTTTAAACTTGATGATTTTGAAAATCTTTCCTCCTTTACCCGGACGCAATTGAAAGAAAAATGGCTTACCATCGTTTGCGAAAAATAGAAATACTGTTACTACAAGAAAAATTGGAAACAACAATATCAATCCAATCAAAGCAGAGATGATATCAAAAAAAGGTTTAAAAAGTTCTCTATACATTGTTTTCTAATCTTTTGTATTCTTGAAGTAAGGTATTCCAAACAAGTTCTTGTTGAAACCGCGAAACTATGTTGAATCTTGATTTTGATTGCAATTTTTGAAACAAATCTTTGTCATGAAATAGCAGTTGCATCGCCTCAAAAATAGCAATTTCATTTTTAACTGGTATAATAATCCCAGTTTCATTTGGAATAATTATCTCATTACTACCACAAATGTCAGTTACAATACAAGGTAAATTCATGGCTCCAGCTTGCAAAACAACATTGGGAAAACCTTCTCTATGACTTGGAAAAACAAAAACATTTGAAAGAGCTAAATAAGTCCTAACATCGTCTTGAAAACCAATACTAATTATAGATTTATTAGAGGATATCAAATCTAATGTTTCACGATTTAAGGGATCTAATTCGCTTTCGAAAGGACCAACCAAAAGTAATTTACAATTTGAATTGTGTTTAGACAAATTAGTAAAAGCAGTAACCAACTCATTAATTCCTTTATCAGATACTAATCTTCCAACGAAAACAAAAACAAAGTCTGTAGAACTAATATGTAATTGTTGTTTTAAGTTTTCTTGTTCAACTAAAGAAACTTCATTGGGATTAAAAAAATCTATATCAATTCCATTTACATTTCCATTAGCAATTACTTTCAAAGGTTTTTTTGTAACCTTGAAAGCTAATAAATCTTTTTTAACTCCTTCACCTTCAGGAATAATATGCGTTGCAAAACGACATAAAACTTTATCTAAAAACAACAATAAATGATGCAAAAACCCATTCTTATAAGGAAAAACCAATCCTGTAAAAGTGTGAATTCTAATAGGCACACCTGCAAAAAACCCAGCTATCATTGTGAGTAATCCTGCTTTAGGCGTTATAGAATGAACTATTAGTGGTTTTTCTTTTCTTAAAACTTTATACAATTTTAATAATGAAATAAAATCTTTGAAAGGCGAAATCTGTCTCTGAATAGACAATGGAATCGTTCGAACTCCTTCTCTACTAGCAACGTTATCCAAATGTGCATCTTGCCCAGAAACAGCAACAACTTCATAATACTCTTTCAAAAAAGTCAATTGACCTTTAAGTAAGACGTCTAATGAAATAGAAACGGTGGCTGTTCTTATTATTTTTTTCAAAACAATTATTTTCTGGTTTTAAATCGAATTAATAAATACAAAGCTACTCCAAATGGAACTGCCAATAAAGTTAACAATTTCTCTGGAGAGTCTTTTAAAAAGTTACTACGTTTTAAAATAATACAACTCGATATGTAATGTATTGCTTCTATGAATTTTCTTTTAGTAGATTTAGAATAGCGCATTGTCGTTATCCTATTGTATATAAATCCCTTTGGGTATTTCATATATTGATAAAACATCGTATTACTCGAACCTGTTGGTTGGTAATCTACAATAACTAATACCTCATTTAATGTTACCATTTCATAGTCTTTATCTACAAATAGATATTTTGTGCCTAACCCAACATAGCGTTCTCCTTCAAAAATTGGATATTCAGGGTATTTAGTGATAACATCTGTTCGGTAAACCAATTTTTTATCACCTGTTCCACCATTAATATAGAAATCCTCTAAAGTAGTAAACTCAGTAGTAAATTTGGATCCCAAAATAGCACCTGATTCTAAAGCATCTAAACCAATAATTCCAGCATATTTTTTTGATCAATAGTTTCCCATTTTGATAAAATCAAGGCAACTCCGTTCAAAGGCATGTAATCGTCAGAATCTATACAAGTATTCAACGTAGCTTTTATATTCCTATAAGCTGTATTATGAGCACCATGCATTCCTTGATTTTGTTGGTAGATATAGGTTATTGGAATTTTATTCTCTGTAATCCAACCTAATACTAGTGCTTTTGTATCGTCTGAGGAACCATCGTCAACAACCAACCAATCAAAATCTTGACAAGTTTGATTACACAAACTTTCATAAAGTCTGGGCAGTAAATGAGCTCTATTAAAAGCTGGTGTAAAAATGGTTAACGTCTTCATGAATGTTGTTGCAATAGTTCTAAATATTTTTTTTGTAAAAGGATAACATTTTTGTTAATATCATATCCTTTATCAATGACTACTTGAGAAACATCTTTTTTAATAAAATCATTTTGAGAATGAATAGTTTGCGCCCATATTGATGCTGATTCCTTTAGAGAAATAACTTTTACATTATCATTTACAATTATTGCTTCTTTAGGTACACCATCAGAAATATAACACTTTACACCACTTGCTTGTGCTTCAACCAAAGAAACTGGCAATCCTTCAAACAAAGAAGGAAACAAAAACACATCCATTGCTTGAAGCAATTCGTTTACATCACTTCGTAATCCGAGAAAAATTATATTTTTTTCAAGTTGTAAACCCGCAACTTTTTTTTGCATAGATTCCATTAACTCACCATTGCCAACCAAAAAAAGTTTTCTATTTAAATTCAATTTCACCAATTCAGCGAAAACTTCAATAAGAAATTCATGATTTTTTTGTTCGTTAAAGCGACCTACATGAATAAAATTTTGTGTGGTAGATGCTTCTAATTGTTTTCTTATCTGAAGACTTTTGACTTCATCATAAGCAAACATTTTAGTATCAACAGCATTAGTCATTGTAAAGGCTTTACTAGCATTTTTTTTACCAAAAAGCCATACAGCGGCATCATAGCCACAAGTAAAATAGGTATTTATGTAACGCATCATTCGCTTTTTATAATAATATCTAAAAGGCGATTTCAAATTCCAACCATCTGTGGCATTGTGCCCGTGAGCAATAATTACTGGAGTATTTCTTTTTTGTGCTTCTTGATAAATATAAATTCCCAATTCTGAACAATTCCCATGAATTATTGGATAGGTATGTTGGTCAAAAAATAAGGCAATCTGTTTTTTATACTCTTTAATCTTTAGTGGATTAAAAGGTGGTAATCTGTATATCTTTCCTCCCAAAGCAGTAATCTCATCTTCATAAGCACCTGGCACTTCACGATGAACAATAAAGTCAAACTGAAACTTAGTTCTATCCAACTTTCGGTAGTAGTTCATCACGTTGGTTTCTGCTCCACCGCGATTGAGTATGGTAAAAAGTTGTAAAATTCTAATTGGATATTCCATTTTGAAATTACTTTTTAATAATTTTTTTAATCGCTAGTAACAATAATAATAAAGGAACTGTCAATTTATATTTAGAAAAGAAGAAAAATAATTTCCAATGAATAGGAAAATAGCGCAATTCCAAATTTCTAAAGGCTAATTTATGATGTCTAGAATTAAGAACCGTTTTCATGTTCTTACATTTTGTAAAAAAAGAAGCTTTGTTAAAAGATTCATTTAAACCCAACCCAATAACACTAAGACAAATTCTATTATTGAAAGCTTCTAGATAGTCGGTTCCTTTATTATGCTTTTTTAATTGTTCCGAAAGCAAATCGAACATATGATTGGTCTTGTCTAATAAACTATTTTTGTAATTTGAAGTTATAGACTCTGAATTAAACTTTCTATAGTTATACATTGGCACATCCAAAATGTAAACCGATTTTGACTGGTTGAGATACTCCCAAGTAAAAAAACCATCTTCCCAAGCTCCTATTTCACTTAGATTTTTAGCTTGAATTTTGTTTTCTTTAATGGTAGTCGTTTTATATAGTTTACCCCAAGCCGTAACTAAAGTTTCTAAATGACTAGGGTCTGAAAGTTCTTCTTTAATAGGACCTGTAATTCTTCTTTGCATAAAAGCAGCTTCATATTTTCCATTTAAACCAAAAACTCTAGCTACTTGTGTAGTTGGATATTCTTTGTAAAAAGAAAAACAAACCAAATCTACTTCATCCATTTTAGAAAATGCAGTTTCTATGGCATGCAATTCCATCCAATCATCACTATCAACAAACATTAAATAAGCACCTTTTGCATTTTCGATACCGGTATTTCTTGCTCCAGCTAATCCTTTATTTGCTTGAGAAATAACAACGATTCTAGAATCTAATTGTTCATAAACTTCACATATTTTTAGACTATCATCCGTTGAACCATCATTTACAAGAATAATTTCTAGGTTTTTATAGGTTTGATTAATTATACTATCCAAACATTGCTTCAAGTATTTTGAAACATTATAAACAGGAATAATAACACTAATCAATGGACTCATTTTTTAATTTATAATTTGTATACAAATACGTTCATTATATAAGTAAAAGCAAAGTAGGCTAAAATGATACGTACAATTACTTGATGCTGATTCTCAAAAAATTTATTTTTTATAAGCGGATAGATAATGATAATACCTAACATAAACCAAGATAAGTAAGCTAATCTATTAGAATAATTAGCTCGAATTACTAAAATCCAAAAAGCATTACAAAACAAAAAAACATTAAGCAATTGAAGATAAAGTTTGTCTTGATATTTTTGTTTAAAAACATAATACCATCCTGCAAAAACGCCAGAGGCACTATAAACTAAGAAATCCCATCGAAAACCTACATTCAATTCTACTCCTTCGGCTGCTTGATTAAATTCTCCCAAATATCCCTCTACTACTTTTTCTTCAACAATTCCAATAGTCATGAAGAAATTAGTAAAAAAACCTCCTAAAGCCAAAGATATAGGAATACATGCTAGCCACAAATAAAAATAAGCTTTTGAATTGTTGTAAACTAAAGTAGCAATATAAGCAAATAATGGCAACAACATCGATTTATGCACAAAAGTACTGGCAAACAATATTGTTAGAATCACAAACTTTTTATCTTTAGACAATCCGTACAAAAAAAGACTTGTGGCTATGCCATTTCGCAGTCCATTAGTACCATAGGTCCAAAAGGAAAAAGAAATTACAAGCATAAAAAAACCATAAAACCAGTAGTCTTTAAAGAACTTTTTACAAGCCAGATACAAAGGAACTAAATACAAAATGGTACATAGAAAGAAAAACACAGAAGAATTGGCTACTTGAGCAATACCAAATTTAAAATATTCGAAAAGTAAATCTTTTTCAATCTTTAATGGTGCTCCTGAAACATACGTTTGAAATTGTCTATTATAAATTACCATATCTCCAAATCGATAATTTAGTGGACGCAAACCAATATAAAATAATAAGATAACAAAAATGATAAAACCCAGAACGTTTTTAGTACTCAAATTTTGAGACGACTCTAATTTTGTACCACCTTGAGCCAATACAAACAAGGTCATTAACAATAAAAATTGATAATAAAAATTGGTGTAATATTCTGCAGGTATTAGATTCATTAACTATTTTTTTCAATTATTCTTGCAGGATTTCCTACAGCTACCCCATATTCTGGCACATCTTTAACAACTACAGCTCCTGCTCCAATTATGGCATGATTACCAATGGTTACACCTCCTATTACTATACATCCGGCGTGCAATTGAACATTATTTCCAATAATTGGTTTTCTACCATCTTTTTCACCGAGTGTAACTAGATGATTTACATAAACATTTTCTCCAATAGAAGTAGCATTCAAAATCGTTGCATAGGGATGTGCCAATTGCAATCCGGCTCCAATTTTAGTATGCATATCGATTGTAAAAGAGTCTTGTTTGGGATAAAAAATTCTTAATAACTTTGAAAAAATTCCCGGAGTTCTATAATAAAATAGTGTTCTAAAATATTTGCTTAACAATAATTCTTTAGTCAAATCATAACATTGATTGACTAATCCTTGTTTTGGAATAGTTCTAGCATACAAATCACGAACAATAACCTCTTTATTATTAGACAACAGAAACAATACTCCATGAGGAATAAAAAATAATTGTCCGACAAAAAGAAATAGTGTCCTCATCATGATTTAGCAAATATAATAGTATTCCATAGATTCATCACTTTTGAAAGAATATAATTCGATGCATTTTGTTTTGCATTGTTTCCTAAAGTATCCAAAAGTAGAGTATCATTAGAGAGTTCCTCTAGTCGATTTACAAAAGTATTTTGGTCTTCAACTGGTATTAAAAAACCGTCTTCTGATTCGTGAATAATGTTTCTTGGTCCAGTTGGGCAATCAAATGAAATTACGGGAACACCAACAGCATTAGCTTCCAAAATAACCATTGGAAAACATTCCTGAATAGAAGTCATTAATAAAACTCTTGTGCTTTGTAAAACCTTTGAAACTTCATTCGTTTGACCTTTGAATACTATTGTTGATTCTAATTGCTTTTCTTGAACTAAATTATAAATTTTTTGATAATATTCATTCCCAATAGAACCACATAAATGCAATTCCCATTTTGGATGATTTTTATAAAACTGTTCCCAAATTGCAACCATACTTTCTAACTGCTTCACAGGAGCAAACCTCACAATAGCTATGGCTACAAGTGGTCTTTGAGACAAAGGAATTAAAGGTTCGTTTATCTCCTCCTCAATTGGATTTGGAATAACAACAGTATTATTTGAGTAATAAAAGCTTTGTTCTTCTTTACTCAATGTTACTAAATAATCATATCTTGATTCTACAAAAATTAGTAGTTTGTTTTTGAACCCTATATTGGAATCGTAAAATTTTGTGTAGTGAAATTCCTTAATTGTTTTAGTCTTTCCTTTAATAAAAAAAGGTAAAACATATGTGATTGGAATATGTGAAGCAACTAAAATAAAATCGGGTTTTTGTTTAAAAATATACAGTTGTATTTTTAAAATATTTTTAACTAATTTCAAAATATTAATACTACTAAAATAGCTTTTTGTTCTATCAAAGTCTATGGCCAAATTTTGAAATTTAACCTTATCGTTTAATTCGTAAATTATTGGTTTTCCGGCTTGTTCAGAACTTAAAATAGTCACATCATAGCCAAAAATAGCGCTCCAATAATTAGCCTTTATAGCAACCAATTTCTCAATTCCACCATGAGAATGCATCTGATCGACTAGGATAACTATTTTTTTCATGGCACCAACGATTTAAAAAGTGTATCCCATTGATTGCATATTGTTTCTGGTAAAAATCGCTTAACAGTAACTTTAGCATTATTTCCCATCTTAGTTCTCAAAGCATCATCTTCAATAAGCAATACTAACTTTTGGGCTAACAAATCTACATCACCATTAGCAACTAAAAAACCATCTACACCATCATCTATAATATCACTTGGACCATACGGACAATCAAACGACACACATGGAACGCCACATGCCATAGCTTCAATTAAAACCATTCCAAAACCTTCATAACGAGAAGACATTACATAAATAGAGGATTCTAAATAGTTAACTTCTATATTTTTTACTGGATCAAAAAAATGTACATTTGAGGCAATCTCTAATGAAACTGCTTTAGCTTCTAGGCCCTCTAATGGTTCTTTCTTTCCATAAATTTCTAATTGCCAATCAGGTTGTTGAGCTACAACTTTTTGCCATGCTTGCAATAATAAGTCATACCCTTTTTGATGACTTTGTTTACCAACTGCAATAACTTTCTTAGCAGTAAGTGATGCAGATGCTTCTGGGTAAAAAGACAACGGATTAGAAATAACTTCTAAATTTTGCAAAGGCCATTCTTTTCGATTTTCGTTAGTTAGCACAACGAATTTATCATATTTTTTAGCTAAAATATTCATCAAAAAGAAATGAAACTTAGTAGCAGTTCTTTTTAAAAATCCTGCATTTTTCCCAATCGAAATAGTTTTGGAAACATGTCGTTCATAGACCATTTTGGCATTTGACTTAATCAACAAAGGAAGAAAAAAAGCTTTTAATCCATCGTCGCAAACCAAAATCACATTTGGATGTATATGAGAAACCAATTTATTTAGCCCAGAAACATAGTTTTTTATATACGATACTGGATTTCCTGAAACTGAAATACTATGCAAATTTATTTTAGAACTAAAGTCGTAAAACAAATGGAGATGCGAATCATTCAAACAAACAATATGAACTTCATAACCCATCTTTTCAGCCAAATAGCTTGCCTTAATAGACAGAACACGTTCCAGTCCACCTGAGCCATTTAAACCGTTTGTGATGTATAATAGTTTCATGAATTATGCTTGGTAAATTGTTCTTAAACAAAATCCTTGTGTAAATGGCAAAATATCAAACTGTTGCGAATGCACTCCTATAGTTTTGGTATCTCCTTGTGAAAAATCTACAACACCATCTCTTCGAGTTACCTGCTTTAAATAATTTAGAGCTTTAACTTTGGCTTGCTCACTTTCATTAGCAATACTTGAAATAGTTTTGGCTTTGGCAAAAAACCACGCTAAAGTGGCTGTAGCCGAGGAATCAAATTGAGATTGTCTATTCGTTATCAACCAATTCCAACTGCCATTATCATTTTGAAAAGAGAGTGCCATTTTCCCAAAAGCTACGACCATTTGAGTTACTTCTTCCTTTTCTGGATGAGATTCTGGTAATTCACTCCAAGCATCAATTAACCCAATCGCATACCAACCTAAACCTCGTCCCCAACCGAATAATCCGACAGGTAAATTTGTTTTACTATTGTACGTATGACATGGTATAAAATGATTAGCTAACATTCCGTGAGAATTAAAAACACGTATCTGATTAATTCCTAAAGCAACCGCTTCTGGTTGATTAAAAAGCAAACCATAACGCACTAAAAATGGAGAAATAAAACCAATAGTATCCACATAACGATAATCTGAAGTATGTTTTCGGTAAGCTATAGTACCATCAGAACCCTTTAAATTTAAAATCATTTCATACAAAAAATCAAAGGCTGGTCTATACTTTGCAAAATCAAAATCATCTAATTTCAATAAAGCATATCCTAAAATTACCGAGTCAACTTCGGTTGGTGGTACAATCCAGTTTCCATTTGAATCTAATTTTGAAGTAACGAAGGAATTAATAGAATTGGATAGTTCCTTATTTTGAGTTGTACTTCTATATTGATTTAAACCAAGAAGTAAGGCTGCTTCTTGCCAACTTTGAATAGCATTTCGTTTATAATTTCCTTTTAAAATATCAATTATTATTAAACGCGTATTGTCGGTTACTTTTATGGTAGGTGTTTGCTTTAACCATCGCACAGCAATAATTTTTACTTTTTCTTTCCACAATTCATCATTGGAAAACCTTCCAATTTTAATACGGCTTTGCCAAGTATTCAACTGTGGATACAAGTCAATAATTAGAACCAATAAAAGTGTAAAAAATACTATAAGTAGTAAGTAAACCATATTTTTTATTTAACAAATCCTACTGTGTTTTCCATCTTTTCTATCATTTCTTGCTTCATAGCATCGGTAATAGAAAAATCTAATGTATATTCTTTTCCAAACTTTGGTGATGTTTCAAAAGTTGATTTCAACTTGATTTCATATTCGGCCACTGTGCAAATAATTCTAGCTGGATTACCTGCAACAACAACATCTGCCGGAACTGATTTAGATACAATACTTCCCGCTCCAACTATGGAATTATCACCAATAGTTACACCCGGCATAATAAATGCTCTAGCTCCAATAAAACAATTATTTCCAATTTTAATTTTTCCAATTCTTGTATAATCCAAGCTTCTTTTCGTACTTGTATCGTGTGCTAACAAGTAAACTTGAGGCGCAAAAACAACATCATCACCTATTTCAATCAACCAACTATGAGCATAATCTATAGTACAACCTATTAGTCCATAACAATTTTTTCCAACCTTCATTCCTGCATTTATATTAGCTTCTAAAGTTAGTTGTTCTGGAGTTATTCCCTTTATCTTATAATATATCTTTTGTATAATTTTTTTTATCATACTACTTCACAATTAGTTTTCTCATTTTCAAATAAGAGTAATATCCTCTTGGAAATAAAATTAAATATAAACATTTATCTTTAAATGAGGGCAGTTTATCAAAATAACTAGTTCCGCTAAGCAAAGAGTTAATGGCTAAATGAATAAAACTCCAAATATAAGTTTTTGGGTATCTTGAAAAAGAATACGTTTTATTAGCAATCAATTGAAAATACGAAAAAGCTAAAGATTTGATATACCATAGTTTATAAGAGCTATCCGACAATCCTTCTACCAAATATTCTTTATATTGTAGTACTTTATTTAAGGCTAAAACATCATATTTTTTTGCCATTTCATGCCATACAACCGCTTCAAATACAAAACGAATTCCTGCTTCTTCCGGAAATGGATATTCCTTCATCACACTAGTTTTGAAAGCAACCGATTTGTCTCCTCTCAAATGATGTTTCAAATAATAATCTGAAAATGACAATCGCCATTCGTCTTCCAAAAAAGTATCGCCAACAAGCTGACCATTAGTAAATTCTGACAAACCAATAATACCGCCTATTTTGTCATTATTTTTAATTTTTACCCATGCATCAGTAGTCAATTTTACTGCCTCTTTTGACAAAAAATCATCACTATCTACAATAAAAAATAAAGCACCTTTAGCTTTTTGAACACCATAATTAATAGCTGTATGCTTTCCGCCATTGGGTTTGTTGTAGTATGAAATTGGGATTTTATTCTCTGAAATGAAATTAGCTACTACTTCTTCAATATCGTCTGTGCTTCCATCGTCAACTATAAGCCATTCAAAATTAGTAGTATTTTGCTCTAATAGACTTTGATACAATTGTGAAAGCAAGTGAGCTCTATTGTAACATGGCGTAAAAATGGTAATCAAGTTAGCACTATCCATTAGAAATCAAATTGTAAAATTTAGTTACTTCATTTTCAGTGCCAAAGGTAGTATTTTTCAAATTATTGATTAAATCCTCTTGTAGCGAACTATTACTAATAAGTTGTTCTACTTTTTCGGCAATTGAAATAGCATTCATATCGGCTATCAAACCTGTAACACCTTGATCAATTTGATCTTTAGCAGAACTAAAATTGGTAACCACAATTGGTTTATGTAATAACTTAGCTTCTTCCAATGAAATGGATTTTCCTTCAAAAAAGGATGGTAAAATAAAGGCTGATGCTTTACTAATGTAGGCATACGGATTACTCTTCAATCCAAGAAAAAACAAATACTCGGAAACCCCATAGTTTTTAGCTTCATTCAAAAGAGCCAGTTTTTGATCGCCATCGCCAATAAGATACCAACGTACTTTGTGCCCTTTTTCAATTAAAATTTTAAGAGCTTCCAATCCCATGAATAATCCTTTTTCTTTGGCAATTCGACCAACATAGATAAGATTAAAATAAGCCGAATCAAAACTTACATCAATACGTTCTTTACTTAATTCTGTGATAATTTTTGATGAAATAATATTTTCAATAGTAATGATTTTTGTGCTTAAATCTGGAAGTTTACTTTGCAATCGTTCCGTCAATCCATCAGAAACAGTAACCATATGATTTAATTTTTCGAAATAGTATTTATCATTATCAAAATCCAATTGCAGTTTTTCTAAATCGGTGTGAATCCATCCAATTTTACTTTTAGCACTAACTTTATCAATACAAAAATAGATAGGATTTTTCTCTTGAAAACCTATGGCGACATCATATTCTTTCTCAAGTTTAGAAAGTGCTTTAGCGTAGTAATTCCAAAAATACTGTTCTTGCAAAACACCACTTTTATATTTTTTGGACAATAGATATAAAACAATCCTTAAATAAATAGCATGAAAATTAAAGTTCTTAACAGCTTTTAAAACAGCACTTTTGGTACTTGAATACAAATAAGGCACAATGGTTTGCTCCTCTAAAACAACTACTTCTTTGGGAAGATTCTCAAAAAATACTCCTTCGTGTTTGAACACAAATAAATCTACAGCATACTTTGAATAATCTATGGTTTGCAAAAGAGAAACAAGTGATTTCTCAGCACCGCCACAATTCAAATTATTGATAATAAAAAGGAGATTTTTTTTAATTTCAGCCATTTACTATGTTATAAAATTTATCTATTTCATCTTCTGAACCTAAAGATTCTTTAGATAAGTGTAAAGATAATTCATTTTGTAAACTTTCATTTACCAATAAACTTGTTAAAGCATCTGCCAAACTATTGACTTCCATCTCACAAATAATTCCATTTTTTAAATGGTTAATTTGGTCTTTTGCTGTTGTAAAATTGGTAACCACAATCGGTTTATGTAAAAGTTTTGCTTCATCAAGTGCAATTGATTTTCCTTCATATCTTGATGGTTGAACAAAAATTGTAGTTTGCTTTATATAGGGATATGGATTCTCTTTAATGCCCAACAAAACAATATGTTTTTCTAAATCATTCTTTGTTATAGCTTGTTCTAAAGCAGTTCGCTCTGCTCCTTCACCAATAATATACCAAACAAAATTTAAACCTTGCAGCTTCAATAGTGCTGCAGCTTCAATTGCTAAGTCAAATCCCTTTTGTGGGTGCAATCGACCTATAGATAGCAAACTTGGTTTTGTGGTAGCTAGGGTTACTGGTTCTTCTGCCATTTGATGAATTAATTTGGCAGAAACTATATTGTATAACAATTGTACTTTATCTTTTTGGGTTGGAAAAACTTCTTTTAAAACCGTCACACATTGTTCAGATACCGTGGCGATAGTATTCAACTTTTCAAAATAAGGCAAATCGAAAGAAGCGTCTAAATCCAATTTGACATAATCGTTGTGAATAAAACCAATTTTCTTTTTTGCTTTTACGCAATCAACAACAAAATAAATAGATGATTTTTCTAAAAAACCAATGGCTGCATCATATTCTTTTGGAAGTGAAGTAATTGATTTCTTTAAATGTTTCCAAGAATATTGTTCCGCTTTACCTTTATTTTTGATTACATTAGATTTAAAAGTATACAGCAGTCTTGAAAAAGCAAAACCTAATTTTCCTTGTTTTAAAAAACTAACAATAGCGCAAGACAATCCAGAAGTAAATGTTTTATAACCGTCGTTAAGATAAAGTAGCCTAACATTTTTAGGCAATTGTTTTAAGAAAATTCCTTTTGGTACAAACAAAACTAAATCAACATCATATTGTTCATAATCGATGCAGTTTAATAAGGTAACCAAACTCTTTTCACCGCCACCGGCTTCAAGACTTGGAAGTACAAAAAGTAATTGTTGCTTCATTAAGTTAATTCAAATAAATACGTTACCGCTTTCTTAGCATTTTCTTTAATAGTAGGAATATTATTAGCTAAAGTTAGAATTAGCTGTTGTTCCTCTGATACCATTTCATCAAAAGCTGCTATTAATTTCTTACTATCTGAAATTTCATTGATACTTAAAACCAATTTTTCTGTACCAAAAATATCTTTAGCAATACCTTTAGATTTTACGCTATAACCCAAAACTAAAGTCGGAATTAAAGAAGAGTAAGCTGCAATAGTAGCATGTGTTCTGGCACCAATAAAGAAACGCATTTTGGCAATCAAACCCTTATACTGAATAGCATTCAAATTATTTGGCAGCAATAAAATACGTCCTGAAGCTTTAAAATCTTTATAAAATTGTTGTAATACTTCATGGTCATCATTTCCGGGAACCATAACGTGAGGTGTTAAAGCTATAGTCATAGAAGTAGTATCTAGAATGTGTTGAATCAATTCGTAGGCTGCTTTTTTAGAAGCTTCATTACGTTGCCATACTAAAGGACTAAAATTGAATCCTATAGTATTTCCTTCTTGCCAACCCTCTGGTAAATCGACCTCTTCTTTCTGCATGGTAAAAGCACCATCGGCAACCAATTTTACATTTGCTACGCCTTTATCTTTTAAAATAGCATAGGTCAAACTTTCTCTGGCTAATACTAAATCCATCGATTTTAAATCGGCGATTTTTGGTTCTGACAAATCTTCATCTCCTATGGATGCACCCCAAAGTACCAACTTCTTTCCTGCTTTTTTTATCAATCGATCTACTTCATAAATCCAAGGTTGCTCACCATAGCAATAGTTATCGCCACCAATGGATAGAAAAACATCATGTTCTGGAATTAAATCAATGATTTTTTTAAACTTGTACCTTTGATAATAGGTCTCATCATTTTGAAATTTAATCTTTAATGCTGAAATGAAACCAGAAATAGAATACTTTGAAATTTCATTCTGCGGAGTAGCATACAAAGTATCAATAAGCGGTATTTCGTTATCGGTTTCAGCATCAAATGAAGCTACATTTACAATAGCATTCGGATTTTTAGCTTTAATTAAATCAACTGCTGTTCTAAGTATAGCCTCACATCCTCTATTCAAACTTCCTCCATGAAAAAACAATAATATCTTCATAATTTATTTTTTATTTCTGTAATTACTATAGCGTATAACCCACGAAATTAAAAAAACTAACTTGTATTTTATTCCAAATAAAATTACTTTTTCATAGTTAGATTTCTGAGTAAATATAGTAGTATAATAGTTATCTATAATTTTTATTGTTACTGGTTCTTTTACAATTCTGATAATCGCATCATCAACCTGATTTTTTGTAAAATTACACTCCAAAGCATGACATAGATGACACAAAGAGATAATTTTAGTAATATACTTTTCTGCTTTTAAAAATTCAATTGTTTGAGTGTTTAAAAATTCATTTTCCAAATTGGAATAATCGTGCTTACTTTCTTGAATAATTCGTTCAAAATATTTAGTAAAATCAAACTTTCTTGTAGCACTATTAAGTACCTCAACATAGTGATATCCAATATAATTTATAAAGCATACTTTTTTCGATTTTGAAAAAAAGTTACTATTAAACAAACCATCTTCACCAAGAGCAACTCCAATAGGAAATTGAATAGAAAATTCATCAATGACTTTTCTTTTATATAATTTCGTACAACTAGAATTTATACTTTCATTACTTATAAAAAAAGGAATAATTTCTTTCTTTATATAAGTTTCATCCAGTACTATATCCGTTTGAAAAGGATGTTTAGACGTTATGCTGTAACCATCTTGCACAGAACTATAATGGCAAACTACAACATCCAAATCTCCTTTGGAAGCAGAATACAATTTTTCAAAATAATCTTTTTCTATAAAATCATCTGCGTCTACAAAACCTATATAATCGCCACTTGCAATTTTTAAACCAGCATTTCTTGCCGCACTAACACCTTTATTTTCTTGAGACACTAATTTTACTCGAACATCTTTTTCTAGATAGTGTTCCAAAATTGACAAGCTAGAATCGGTCGAGCCATCGTTTATAAAAATAAACTCACATGAAGTTAAGGTTTGCTTTAACAACGAGTCTATACACCGCTCCAAATATTGGGCAGCATTATAAACCGGAATAATTACAGAAACCTTCACCATTAGATCTATTTTTTAAATTTCTTTTTAATGTTATGTGCAATCACATACAACTTATGTTTGTACTCCAAATAAGTTTGATAACTAGAAAACATGAAAAAACTACCATTCAAAAATTTGTAATTTTCAGAAAGTGAATCGATAATATAACTCAAATCCAAACTTTTCATAACCGATTGAATTTCAACAAACCTCTTCTCATTCATTTCTGGAAGAATACTCAAATCTACTATTCGTGTCATAAAAATGGTAATCACAGCATCAAAATACTTTTTCTGTATCGCTGTTGGATTAGGGTATACCTCATCTTTAAAAGCTTTAATATTTTTTATACCTTTTATGTAACCAGAATAACAACGCTCGTTGCGTCCTTGTTTACTTATAGAATTTAACCTGTAAGTATATTTGTAGTAAGGAATTGAAATATAAGAACAACGCAAAGCTCTTGATTGTGACAAGGCATTAAAAACCGTTTCTGTACCCAACAGAATTTCTTTATCAAATATAAATCCTTGGGTTAATGACCTTCTGTACAAAGTCGCCGGAAAAGTTCTTCTTGGATGTTCAAATCCAGGTAAAATAATAGCATCTTCACCTACAGCAGGTAATTCTTCTATAAAATTTCCATTTTCATCATATTGTGTCATTCTCAAGTAAAGAATGTCTAAGTTTTCACTTTCTGCCTTTTTCATTATAGTACCCAAACTAAAGTGTTCTATAGCGTCATCAGAATCTAAAAACGTTAAATAAGTTCCACGAGCGCACTCCAATCCTCTATTTCTTGCCTCCGAATCTCCTGCATTTTTCTGGTCGATTACAACTAAATTCTTATACTTTTTTTCATAATCTCTTAGAATAGACAAACAATAATCTGTAGAGCCATCATTAATAGCAATCAACTCATAGTCATCCTCAGATACATCTTGTTGAAAAACACTATCCAAACATCGTATTAGATAACTTTCAGTGTTATAAATAGGTAAAACGATACTAAGCTTCATAATTATTTGTTTGGTTTTAGTAATGATAAAGTTATTAAAAATAAAAGAGCATTAAGTTGCAAAGAACTTTTAATTAACCAATTCTTTTTAGAATGACTAAACTGAGTCCCTTCAGATTTAAAACCTTTTAACCAAGGTTTAAGTGCTTTCACTTGTGAATACTTTTCTGCAAATGGGATTGTTTCCAACAAAACATATTGATTCAATAATTCATATAAATTACGTTTGTAGGCATTTCCTTTTTTTAATAAAAATGATTTATCAATATCATTTATAATTTCGAAAAGTTGTAATAAAGATACATAAGAATTCATTCTTTTTAACAAATTTTCCTTTGAGGCTAAAGTGGTAATACTATTTTCACGACGTCGGTAATAGTACAATCCATCTTCAATTTTAGCAATAGATGTTATACGCCCAAAACAGCCGAAATTAAAATAATCATCTTCATGTAGCTGATTAACTTTGAAAGTAAGTTGATGCTTTTCTAAAAAAGCCCTACTGTAAATATGAGACCAGGCACTTGGAAAGAAAAAAGTTGATTTTAAGATATAGTCATTTCCAGTGGTTACTCCTATGGATTGTGAATAGGCTATGTCAGAAAATTTATGGGTGTCTTCAAAATAATTTATAAACGAAAATCCGAGTACTTCACAACGCATTTTTGATAAATTAGCAACTAATATTTCAATAGCATTGGCAACAATCCAATCATCGCTATCAACAAACCAAATATAATCACCTGTAGCTTTTGGCAATCCAAAATTTCTAGCGTCACTCAATCCTCCATTAGCTTTATTAAGCAATAAAATTCGCTCGTCTTTTTGTAAATATTCTTCACAAATAGAAAGCGAATCATCAGTAGAACCATCATTAACTATAATGATTTCTATATTATTATAACTTTGACTTAATACACTATCCAGACTTTGCCTCAAATACTGGGCAACATTATAAACCGGAATAATAATTGAAATCTTCATACTTATTTTTTATAGACCTACTTTACCAACAATACTTTCTTGATAAATTGTATTGTATGGCTCTGGAATTTCATAATCTTCTTCATCTCTTGTTTCACTAACATACCTTCCTTTAATAGGCATTACACGTTCTGCTTTCATCAACATCCACATATATTCTACATCAATATGACCTACGTCTAACGCTTTATAGCCTAATTTGGCCAAATCATAACTTAACACAGAAGCTGTTGGACCTAATGCTATCAAGATAACTTTATCTTTTCCATGTGCAATTGACGCTTCTAAAATAGCATCGTACGAATTAAAAGCGTTTTTTGACGGACACAATAAGCGCTTAATACTGTTTGCATTATCGAATAAATCATTTCCAACACCCATTCTTGATAATTCACCTTCAATTAGAAGTAAATCTTTCTTATCCCAAAGTTGCTTCAATAATTTTGCAATTTTATAAGAAACCCTTTTGTCACTTTGACCTAAATAAAACCTTGTAATTCCTGCGTTTCCGTATACTTTCTTTTTATTAAAATAAGCAAACAATTCTTTGCCATTTTTATTAATGTAGGTATACCAAAAATATTTTATTGGCATTCGTTCGCCTTTCATTGAATAAAATGGTCCTGGAATAGCAACCATAAAATTATCTAAATCAGATTGTAGTACTTCCAACAACCTTTGAGACAATAATTCGTCATGAGCTTGATAATTTGGGTTGGCTTTCTTCATTACTACATTAAACTCGGCATCTCCATAACGCGCAATGCTTTTATTGGTTGTTACCAAATCAATAATAGTTGCTTCTAGACTCATCACTTTGATTCTAGGAAGAAAAATTCTTTTGTCTAAAGTTCTGCAATACCAAAAGCAAAATTCTAGTTTTTTATTTTTAAGTAATAGCTTTTTTAATGCTGATGTTATCATAATTTAACTTATTATTTTTGAAATTTTAAATTCTTAATTGTTCTTCGCAACGGCTTTTCTATATATAAATAAGTTAAAGAAGAGATAATGATTAATACAAACAACTTTACAAAAAATGATACCGTTACATTATAAATAACAATATGTCGCAAATAAACATAAAACGGAAATTGAAGTATATACAAACTATAACTAATTTCTCCCAAAAACACAAACGATTTTCTACTAAACAATTGCGTAATCTTTCCGTTATTCATAGATAATAATAAAATTATTGGAATAATTATAAAGGCAAGTAATCCATTAAAATAACTTAACCCAGACAAAGGAAAAGATAGAACTGTAACCAAAATCAAAACCAATATAACTAAAGGAATATCATAATTCCTTATTAAATCTTTTCCGTATTTTATAAAAAAAAGACCTGCTAAATTCCCAATCAAAAACTCACTCAAGTGCATCAAAGGAAAAAAGAACAACATATCATGGCTTTGTGATGGAAATCCTTTATAAAAAGACGAATTATAAAAGTAAAGAAAAATAAATTGGGAAAAAATAAACACCAAAACAACTACTAAAATTATTTTTATTAAATGTTTTTCTATCAAAGGTTTATACACAAGGTTAAATAGAAATGGAAAAATACAATAAAATAAAAATTCAACACATATAGACCAACCTGGAGGATTACCAGTAAGTGCTCTACCTGGAATCCATGACTGCATCATTATTACATTAAAAAAGATATCAAACAAATTTACATCAAGCTTTATTATTGAATGAAAAAGTGCAGCAAAAATTCCAATAAAATAAATAGGATAAACTCTAGCCATTCTATTTTTAATGTAATCAATCCAATTTATTACACCTTTATCCCAATAAGAAATAATCATTATAAAACCAGATAACATAAAAAAATAACTAACTCCCGAATTAAGTTGAGAAACAAAAGAATTTACATACTTAAATGCAAAAGGATTGGCTGTACTTCCAAAATGAAAGACAACTATTGCTAATGCTGCAACAAATCGAGTAAAAGTAAGTTGTTCTATACGCATAGAGTGGCATTATGATTTATAAAATAAAAACATTCTAATATAAATAAGCACATGATACACCTTCGATTTAAAATTAGGCGCATATTTTATTAGCATAATCAAATGCTTTCTTGTTAGTGCTTTATCTACTTTAGAAGCAGCAACATAATTTTTAATAGCAAATTCAAAAATAATTCTGTTTAATGAGTTCTTGCATTTTTCTCTTAACTCATTAGTATCGCAATGATTCATCAAAATCTTTTTTAAACGAATCAAATCCAAAACATTTTCTCCAGTAATCTTTTTCTGTGAAGTACTAGAAGTATCATGAACGCGATAACAAGCTAATGGTGCTGTAATATAACCCATTGGATAATGCTTAGCAATACGAGCCCACATTTCCCAATCTTCTGTCCATGATAAGGTAGGATTAAAAGTTCCTATAGTTTGATAAACTTCTTTTTTAACTGTAATAGATGGCGTTTGTATAAATTGGTCGGTGACTTCTAAACTGAAAAAATCCTTTAAAACACCATTCGTTTCTTGCATCAAAGACGATGAATGAATAATATCGCCAGCACCATTAACACTATAATTTCGACTAAAGCATGCTTTAATTTCTGGATGGTCGGCATACATTTTTAACATCGCTTCATAAAATCCAGGCAAAACATAATCATCGCCATGCAACAAATGAATAATTTCTCCTTCGGCACGTTGTATAGCCGTTTGAAAATTTTTCACATGCCTAACGTTCTTTTCTTGTCTAAAAAAACGAACTCTACCTTTACCAAAATCCTTAACTATTTGTTCTGGATTATCAGAAGAGCAATCGTCGATAACTTCTATCTGCATAAGTTCTTCACCCAAATCTTGGTCTAAAACCGACTCAATTGTTTTTTGCAACAAATGAGCACAATTGTAGGTGGGAATCATTACAGAAATCTTTTTTTCAGCCATAACTTTATACTAAGGCAATTAGTATTGCTTTATTCCGTTAAATTTCTCTTTTACTCTTTTTATAACCTCAAGGTATTGGTGACCCCATTTAGCATCAGGTTCCAAATAATTTCCTTCTGCCCATTCGTTCCAAGACTTTAAGAAAACCAATTGGTGTTCAGAATCATTATTGGCAACATAATTACAAGCTTCTGTTAAGTGTTGCTCCCAAAGTTCTGGTGTTGAGTTATTCAATACCACACCTTTGTGACCAGCTCTTGCGGTGTTATCCCAATCATTTACTGCACAAGGAAAAAAATCATAATCATACTGCTCTGGTGGCAACAAATATTTAATAGCTTCTTTATATTCTACAAGTAGTGGTTTCTTTCTGTTTTCAAAATCTAAATCTAACTTTTCCTCTCCAAAAAAGAACTTTTTAACGCGCTTTTTCAACAACTCCATTCTTGTAAAAGTTTGATACAACGGACCAGTAACATAGCGTAAACTAGTAAATTGTGAAACTCCAACGCCACCATCAAAACCATAATCTAAAGGATTCCAATTTTCTGGACATCGTGTTGCCATAAGATATAAATCACCAATTCCTGCTTCTTTGGCACACGCTCTAAAAGTGGTAACAAACAAATCTAAATCATCAATTAAGTAAGGTGCATAAACATTAAACAAACATTTACCGTCTATTTTTATATACCGTTCATCTTTAAAAGCTGGCAAAAGATAATTAAAATGGTCAATATAATCTTGCTTTCCAGGATAGAGTTGTTCTAAAAGCGTTTGTTTAGAATCGCCTCCAAACCAAATCCCTTTCCACGTTTCGTTAGCCCAACATACACAAAAAGGAAAATCAGGTGTCTTAAATTTTATTACTTCTTCTAAAGGTCGTTCAAGAACTTTTTTACCGTTACCAAACCAATAGTGATAATAACAAAATCCATCAACACCATAGTCTTTTGCTAATTGTGCTTGATGTGCTCTTACTTCAGGAACACGCAAATCATAATAACCCAAATCGGCAGCAAGACGTGGTTGATAATGACCTTCAAACAAAGGTTTTGCTTTAACCACATTGGTCCATTCTGTAAATCCTTTTCCCCACCATTGGTCATTCTCTGGAATGGGATGGTACTGAGGTAAATAGTAAGCTAGAAATTTAATATTCTTTGACATGCTTCAATTTTATATTTTTAAACTAACTGTTTTAATATTTTAGCTGGAACACCAGCTACAACTGTATTTTTAGGAACATCTTTTGTAACAACCGAATTCGCCCCAATGATACTATTCGCTCCAATTGTGACACCTGGCATTATGACAACTCCCTCACCTACCCATACATTATTTTCAATAACAACTGGACCTTTTGAAATTAAAGGTCTTTCTAGTGGTGTTTTCGAAATCATTCCATCACTCGTATCACCATGATTGTGGTCTGTAATGTATATTCTACTGCCAAACAAACAATTATCACCAATAGTGATTGAATTTACACATCCAATATGAATGTCTGTATTGAAATTGACATTAGTACCAATTGTTATTTTCGGTTCGAACTTTTGTCCAAAATAACCATCCCAAGCTTCTATTCTAAAGCGATCTAAAGCGGAAAAATCAGCTCCTATTTCAATATACTGCGGATTTTTTATAATGTTATCCTTTCCAAATGAACTATTAGCTCCTACTTTTTTGAAACTTCTTAATAGTGCTTGTTTGTTGGTAAATTCATTTTCCTTTTGAATATTTTCAATTCTTATAAAAAGATACTTAAATATTTTATTTTTTATTGATAAAAACATTTTAACTATTTTAATATTGTAGATAATTCTTTCATTGCATATTCTAAAGAAGAATACATTTCTACCTGACGAATTGCATTTTTTGAATACATTTCATATTCTGCTTCAGATAAAGTAAGTACTTTATATATACCATTTGCTAAATCAGTTGAATCTTTTAAAACTGCCTTATAACCATTAAAATCATTAGTAACCATATTTGTTACTATACCCATATCAAAACCAACAACAGGAGTACCACATGCTAATGCTTCTGATACCATCATTGGTCCAGAATCCTCTACAGAAGAATTTATAAATAAATCTGATGCTTGATAAAGTAAAGATAATAACCTATAATCTTTTATATAATCAATATGCCTTTTTGCAAATGGAATTTCATCAAAATCATCTGACTTTTGTCTTGAAACAATCAACACTTCAATTTTAGATTTTAGAGAATTATCTAACTTTCTTTCTAATATTTTCAGTGATTCTAATAAATACTCAAAACCTTTCCTTGGATCATTTGCATTTTGACAACCCATAAGTATGTAGAATTTATTATCATCTAAATCAAAAATAGATTTTGCAAAAGCTCTATTATTACCATTCATTAATTTTGTATCAATTAAACTATTGATATTTAAATAAAGATTTTGGTTCCTATAAATTAAAGATTTCTTTGATTGATTTAGCGTCCATTCTGAGCCTGAAATAATCTTAAAATTTCCTTTTTTAGCGTTATTGAGTTTTGTTTCAAAATTATTTTTAGCTAGTTCTTTTCCGTTTTCTGATGTAATGGCTGGACAATTAATATCACAACCATTTATATACCCATTACAATCCCATGCATAGTGACAACCTCCTGTAAAATGATTCATATCGACAGTGACATTATAAACTTGTGCTCCAGTATATTGTTGAATTTCTAACAAATCTGTTGAATTCATAAAATCATTAGTCATACCAGAAATAATAATATCCGGAACAAAACCTATTGTTTCAACAACTAACGTTGGAGAAATATTATGGCTATTTTCTTCCTTGCTTATAAAATTATATTTTAAATCAAAAGTTATAATTTCTTCTTTAATCTGTTTGAAATATTTATGTTTTATTTTATCAATAACTCTAGTAAATAATGACTTTTGAACACTTTCAGGATACTTATATTGTTTAATAAAATTATCGTTCTTAGTTTTGTTTTTTACCAACATAGATACAGTATGCCCTTCGTTAGAAAAAAGATAACTTAATTTATAAATTGCCTCATAAGCACCATTAACATCTCCTGTAGATAAAAATAATATTTTCTTATTTACGATTCCCATTGAATTGGTATTTTAAAAATTCCATTTTCCACATCACCTTCTTTCAATTCTTCTTGTTCAATATTAACAATATTCAAACCTATCTTTTTGGTTGGTAAATCTAATAACTTAATTTTTGGAACGTCTAAAGCTAATCCAATCATGTAATTATTGGCAATTAAGCATTCATTTGGAATTTTTACAACCCATGTTTTTATTCCGGTGAAATCAAGCTCGCGACGGTTAATAAAGAAAACATTTTCATATTTATCTAGTATTGAAAAATTTAACCTCGCATTATCATTCTTAACTCTGTTATTAATGGTAATATGAACATAGATATCTTTAGTAGTATAAAATTCTAAACAGTTTTTTCCGTCTGCATCTTTCAACTCTACTGATACTATTTGCGCTTCTTTTGAACTATCTTCTTCAAAAATTAGGGTAGAAGAATTATCATTATCCAAATAGTTGAAAAGATAAGAATCTAAAGTTTCATCTATATTTCCTGAGTGAATTAAACTTCCGTTTTGCAATAACATTCCTTTGTTACAAAGAGTTTTTACTGCAGACAAGTTATGACTAACAAACAAAACGGTTCGTCCTTCACCTTTACTCACATCGCCCATTTTTCCCAAACATTTTTTCTGAAATTCGGCATCTCCTACTGCTAAAACCTCATCAACTATAAGTATTTCACTTTCTAAATGAGCTGCAACGGCAAAGGCTAATCGAACATACATTCCAGAAGAATAGCGTTTTACAGGTGTATCAATATAGCGTTCAACTCCAGAAAAAGCTACAATTTCATCAAACTTTCTAGTAATTTCTGCACGGCGCATTCCTAGAATAGCTCCATTAAGATAAATGTTTTCTCTTCCTGTCATTTCTGGATTAAATCCTGTACCCACTTCCAACAAAGAAGCAATTCTTCCGTTAACTTTGAAACTTCCTGTGGTTGGTTTTGTTACTTTACTTAAAAGTTTCAACAGCGTACTTTTTCCAGCGCCATTTCTTCCAATTATTCCAACGGCATCGCCTTGTTGAATCTCAAAATTAATATCTCTTAATGACCAAACATAATCACTATCACCAACAGAGGTTCTGTCATTGGCTTCTCCTATTTTAAGATAAGGATTTTCTTTACCTCGTACTTTATGCCAAAATCGATTTAAATCATGGGTTAATGTTCCTGTTCCTACTTCTCCCAATCGATATTGCTTTGATATATTTTCTGCAATTATTGCTAATTCTTTCATAAATGTAAATATTATTTTTTAGCGGTCATTTATGTTTCGCTTTATTTATTGGTTTTGTTAATGGCGATTTTATAAAATAATTAAATAGAGTCCATAAATCCTTTTTCTACTTTATTGAAGGTGATGACACCAACAAAAAGTAAAACAACAACAAACAAAGAGGTATAAATCAAACTACTTGGTTCAAAATGTCCTGCGCCTAAATAACCATATCTAAAACATTCAAAAATTCCTGTAAGTGGATTGGCATCTACTATCCATCTATATTTTTCTGGCATTTCCGAAATTGGATAAACTACTGGAGTGGCATACATATACAATTGAATTCCAAAAGCTAATAAAAAACTCAAATCTTTATATTTGGTAGTCATTGACGAAAATATCATTCCTAATCCCAGAGCAAAACCAGCCATCAAAAGAATTAAAAGTGGCGTCATTAATATCCATAAATTGGGTTGAATTTGATTAGTAAAACTATAATAAAAAACCACTGCAATAAATAATAAAAACTGAACTCCAAATTTTAATAAACCCGAGAAAATAATAGACAAAGGCATAATCAATCTTGGAAAATATACTTTACCAAATATGGAGGCATTACTTTGAAATACAGAAGAGGTTTTTATCAAGGAATCTGCAAAATAATTCCAAATGGTAATTCCTGCTAAATAAAAAGGAATCTGAGGCAAATCATCTGTTGATAATTTGGCCACTTGACCAAACAAAACAACATAAATTAACGAGGTTAAAATGGGTTGTACAAAAAACCATATTGGACCCAATATTGTTTGCTTGTAAAAGGTAATAAAATCTCTTTTCAAAAGCATTAGCAACAAATCGCGATAATGCCAAAGCTCTTTAAAATTGACCGAAAATAATGAAGAATCTGCTTTTATTTCTTCGGTCCACAATTGTTTATTATTGCTCATATTTTTAGTTATTAACTTTCAAAATTCTCATAAATAACCAGTCCTGTCTCAGCTGGAACATCTTGCAAGGTAAATACTACCTCACGTTTTATTTCTTCTTCAATTTTTAGAGCCAATTGGTCAATATAATCGGCATTCAATTGTTTACCAACGATTAAAACCTCAATGACACCCGAATCAATTCCATTAGCATAATCACCTAAAATAACTATTTGCTCCACTTGCCCCATTCGCTCTAAAATCATGTCAATAATTGCATCCAAACCTAAATGTTTGAATACTATTTGTTGTAATGTTTTAAACAAGGGATGTTTGATATTGGCTTTATAGGAAACCCTATTCTGAGCTGCTTTCTTCTCTAGATAGCCAGCTTCAGAAAGGTTGTTTAATTCCTTTCTTATGGCATTAGTGGATTCATTCATCTCCTCTGCCAAGCCACGTAAATGTCCATTATTAGCCGCATTGATAAAGAACTTTACCAAGATACGAATACGCGTTTTAGAAGTAATAAGAGTTTCTAACATAATCAGTTGTGCTAATAATGAGTAATAAAAGTACTCGTTTTTTTAATACTAAATAACTATTCCGTTATTAATTTTGAAATGGCTTTAACTTGATCCATTTCTAATTCAAAAAACAAAGGCAATCGCAAAAGGCAATCGGTAAATTTATCAGAATAATCCAAACTTCTTCCATCGTGTTTAGATTGGTAATAATCACTTGAATGTAAAGATATATAATGAAATACTGCGTGATAACCATGTTCTTTTAAAACGTTTATAATCTTTGTTCTATGTTCTATATTTTTTGCAACAATATAAAACATATGACCATTATTGGTGGCATATTCTGGCAATTGAGGCAGTACAACATTAGATTGCGCTTTTAATCCATCATAATAGGCATTCCAAAGTAACTTTCTTTTCTCTTGAATAATGTCTATATTTTCAATTTGCGCCCAAAGAAAAGCGGCAATAACCTCTGAAGGTAAAAAAGAAGAACCGGTATCTACCCAACCATATTTATTAACCTCTCCTCTAAAAAATTCAGCTCTATTGGTGCCTTTTTCCCAAATAATCTCAGCTCTATGAATAAAACGTTCGTCATTAATAGTCAACATTCCTCCTTCTCCAGAAACAATATTTTTAGTCTCATGAAAAGAAAAAGCGGCCATATGACCTATGCTTCCCAAAGCTCTTTTAACACCGTCTTTACCTATATAAAAACTATCAATGGCTTGTGCGGCATCCTCAATTACAAGTAAATTATACTTTGCAGCCAGCTCCATAATTTTATCCATATCACAAGCTACACCAGCATAATGAACAGGAACAATGGCTTTTGTTTTATCGGTAATCAATGCTTCTATTTTATCAGCATCAATATTGGGATTATCAGCACAAGAATCAGCAAAGACAATTTTTGCACCTTGCCTTACAAAAGCAATAGCAGTTGAAACAAACGTAAAACTTGGCACAATAACTTCATCTCCAGGTTCAATGTTAGCTAGCATAGCACTCATTTCTAAAGCATCAGTGCAAGAAGTAGTCAATAGTGCTTTTTTAAACCCATAATGACTTTCAAAAAAAGCTTGACATTTTTGAGTATATTTTCCGTTACCAGAAATTTTACCAGAATTAACAGCATCATAAATATAATGTGTTTCTTTTCCAGTTAAGTAAGGTTTATTGAATGGGATCATATTCATATTTTATAAGGTAGTCTTATTCTATTATTTTTTATAAACTTTCAATATCTTTTATTTGTGATGAAAATTGGTTGTCATTCCATTGAATAAAGCCGCCATCAATCCATGGCTTAGCAATTTGTTTATTTAGAAAGTCTTTTTCCCAACCTTTTGGTGAATCAATTTTCTTTACTTTGATTAAAAAAGTTGCATCTTTTAAATCTATTCTATTTTTACTTGCCCAAAAAGCAGTAAAATCTCTTACACCATCATTTAGTATTTTTAAGTTAATGTTAGGATTATTCATACTAAAAGAAACCTTTCTCCAATTTGTTCCATAATTATAGTATGATGGTTGTCCGTTCTTATCAATTATAGGCAACCAAACCTCTTCATTAGTAACACTATTTTTATAAAGAATAGCAATAATATGTTGATAGCCTTTGTAATGAATATCATCAATAAATACATTATGTGATGTTAATCCAAATAAGGGTTTTGTTGTAGAAATTAAATTACGATTAAATGCTGAAAAATAACTATGAATTTTACTTTTTTCAAATCCAGTGAACGCATAAAATTTGTTGCTTAAGGGACTATTTAATATGATAATTAACTGAGCAAATGATAATGAATATATTAAAAGTTTAAATAAACTAAGCTTCAAATCATTTACATTATAGTTTTGCAGTAATTTAATGTTAGAATCATTTGGGATTTCCGGTGGATTGTATCCGCAATTTTCTTCTGTACAACGTTCGTTAGTTCTATTTAAAGCAACATAAGCATATACTTTTTTTGCTAAATGATAAATACCTGGAACTCGCAATAATAATGAAATTGGATACAGATAAAAGATTCTTTTAAGAACTTGAATATAGGTATCAACTCCTGAAAAAACAGTCCCTTTTAAATCAACACTATGTATATCATCCAACAAAGTATTTCTATCTATATCATTCAAACCAGTGTCTTCTGAGGCATCAAACTGAACAGTTTTAAATTCAATTTTATTAAAAAAATCAAAGTGAGTTATTATGATTTTAGTTCTAACACATAATGGACATTCTGCATCATAGTAAAATTTCAATGTCTTCTTATAACTTTTTATTTTAAAAACTTTTTGCCAAAATGAAACTGGTACTAATAACAAATACAACGAAATAAATATTAATGCAAACCAAGGAATTGGAAAAGTAATTAAAATCCCTAAGTGAAGTCCAACTCCAATTATTAACATTAGTATTCTAAATTTTTTTCTAAAAAACAAAAAAATGAATAAAGCTTCAAAAATTAAAGTTAAATAGCCTAAAAACAACATTACTATCTTGTTATTTAAAACAAATGTTAAGTTATTATGCACCATCATTGGAAAGGAACTTGGCATCCACATTCCTAATCCTTGCAACCAACTATTTGCTGTTAACTTAACAAAAATGGAATCAAAATAAACCAGTCCAATCGCTACAAATAATGGCAAAAAGTAATACAACTGTTTTACTTTTTTAGATGGATTATATTGAAACGTAGTGTTAGAATATTTAAGCTTTTGTATCAACCTGTCTATTGAAAAACATTGGCTAATGGGTAGAAATATAAGTAAAAAATTTACACCCATATAAGCATAAAAAACATGATATTCATAAGAGCCAATACTACCAATAAGTATTAAACTCATCAAGTAATTTAGTATAGTAAAGAATCTAGTAAAGGCACCAAACAAAATAAAAAGGACAGACAAAAACCAAATACTAATTGGAATGGCAAAATTTATTTCAGCCAATTCAATATAAGGTATTTTATCAAAAATTAAATGCCTAAAATAGAACATTTGAGCAATTTCACACAACAGAAAAAAGGAATACACTATCCTAAAAACAGCTAATCCAGTACCATCTATTTCTTTATCGAAAGAATTCCTCAAAAACTTAGAAATAAAACTCATAAGCTTAATATCAATAAATTAATAAATAATATCCAATCTTTCGAAACAATAAAAGTTTCTATCATAGTTACTTACATTAATAACGAGTAACAAAAGTACTCATTTATTTGATACCACCAAATTATTGAACTTCAAATAAAAATAATTAATCGACTATTTTTTTGTAATAAGTGTTATTTTATTGCATATAAGTGTTTTAATAACAAAGAATAAATAGGCTATTCCAAAACAAATTATCATTCCAAAATTTCCCATAAATTGAAAAGTTTCAGCAGAACTAAGCAGCTAGTAGAATGCATACACAAGAAAAACCTTTAACTAAAATTAAACACCAAAATCCGCGACCATCAGCGTTTGCATAGCAATCCGTAAAATCCGCGTTCCAAACAAGCGAAGCGCCTAAGCACAAAAAAAATATGAAGATTATAAAGATTTCTTCAATCTGTGTTCCAAAAAACGTAACACCAAAAACCACAAAACAAAAAATCCGCGACCATCAGCGTTTGCATAGCAATCCTTATAATCCGCGTTCCAAACAAGCGAAGCGCCTAAGCACAAAGAAAATAAAAAGATTATTAATATTTCTCAAATTTTATCAATCTGTGTTCCAAAAAACGGATCACCAAAAACCATAAAAAAAGCCCTTCCGTTTCCGAAAGAGCTTTTTCTATATATATCGAGTCCATAGGACGAGTTAACCTAATAACCGAAAACTGAAAACTGACAACCGAACACTAATTAACCACTTTCTTAGTAGCTTTTATTCCTTCAGTTGTAGTTACTTGAACAAGCAATACTTGATTGGTTGTTCCCACATTGATTTTAGTCTCTGAAGCATTGATGTTATTTTTAGTAACCAATACTCTACCTCTAATGTCGTAGATAGTAACCTCTTGCATAGTAGTTCCAGCAGTTCTTACCACAACATCATTTTGTTGTTTGATAACATTGATACTATTTGCAGTAAAATCGTTATTATCTACAGCTAAAGCCGTTTGGTAAACCAATTCAAAACGATTTGCAAAGGTTCCTGCAGCCGATGTAAATGTGTAAGGCGCACTCAAGTTATGGTAAGAACCATCTTGATTGTCTTTAATATAAATAGCTTGTGCTCCACCTGTAAACAATCCGTCAACATGATCTATTGCAAAAGTATAAGTTCCTGCTGTAGTCACTTTATAATTCAATGGAACAATATCAGTTGCTTGGAATGGTGTTGGACGACCTTGAATAACATATTCTGTACTTCCAATAACCATATTTAAAGCCACTGGGCCATCATTAAAATATTTACTATCATACGCGTCAGCTCCAGAAGTAGCATTGGTAAAATATCCAACAACCGCCTGAGAATAAGCTCCTCCAGTTCCTGTTAAGTTCAACCAAACACGATGTGCTTCATTGGTTTGCGTAGCTGCTGTATTGGCTCTAAAGAATTGATTAGTATTATCTGACACACGTTGACCATTATTAAATTCTAATGACGTGGCACCATCTTTTGCCTCAACAAAGAATCCTTGACCTGTTTGGATTACTCCATTTGGTGAAGTAGTATAAGCCTCTCCATTATCTCCAAATGTTGCTGATGAAGTATTCCATGTACAATACGATGGACTTGAAGCATTGTTTGTTTTTCTCCAGAAGTATAAGGTTGGCTCAATTGCGTTAGTATTATCTGATGCAAATTGTGCAATACTAATTGGTGATGGATAAGGATTACCCACTGCATTAAACTGTTGTGTTGCACTTACATTTGCCAAAGTAATGGTTTTAGTTCCATTGTTAGGAACTCCTGTAAAGCTACCATTCCAAACAACTGGTGCTGTTGGGTGGTTGTAGGGCAAACGAATTAAGTATCCTTTTCCTGTTGTAAAGGGTACATTTGAAGTATCTGTTCCGTTTACTCCTGCTCCATTCAATCCTGTGATAGTGAATCCGATTGAACTATTGTTGTATAAATTGGATGACGTGTTATAAACATAAAAACGATTATCAAACGTAAAAGGTGAAAACGAATACAATCCTTGACCTGTAACTGGTGATGACCACATAGTATAATCCAATCTAATTAAAGGATTAGACTGACGTTTTACTATAATATTTCCTGTATTTACTGCCAAAGCATTTACTTGATATAAATTAGCATTGTTGTTTAAGGTAAACGAACTTCCAGAAGCAACTGTTATAGCTCCATTTAAAGTAACATTATATCCAGAAGTAACACTTACAACAGCATTGTTAGATACAGAAATACTACAAGCATCAAAGTCAGCTCCTATGGTGTAATTTCCTGTAAAACTTACCGCTTTTGTACTTGTTGGCGTACCATTACTCCATGAAGTTCCATCCCAAGTTGTAGATTCAATAACTACAGTAGAAGAACCAGATAAAGATACTGGACAAGTCCCATCTGTTAAAGAAACTAAATTCAATGTTTGTGTAGCTGTAGCTCCAGTAACTGTAACTGTTGCTGTTCCTCCTGTTAAAGTAGCAGTTGTATTTGAACCACCATTTATATTATAAGTAACCACAGCTCCAGATGTACCAGTTAAACTAAAAGTTATATCACTTCCAGAACAAACAACTGGACCATTGTTTCCAGAAATACTTGCTGTTGGTAATGGATTAACTGTCATTGTAATTCCAGTAGAAGTTGCAGGTGAACCTGTTAAACAAGGTGTCGCATTCGAAGTCATTTCAACTGTAACTACATCATTATTTGCTAAAGTTGTAGAGGTGAATGTTGAAGCTGTCTCACCTAAAACTGTCTCACCATTTACTGACCATTGATAAGTTGGAGTAGTGCCTCCATTTGTAGGTGTAGCTGTAAAGGTAACGCTTGCTCCAGAGCATATTGTTGTTGTTCCTGTTACTATACTTACGCTCGCTGGTATATTCGGAATTACCGTAATTGTCATTGTAGCCGTACTAGCACATTGACCAATTGTTGGGGTGAATGTGTAAGTAGTAGTAGCTAAATTATTAACTGGAGGCGACCAAGTACCAGTAATACCCTCATCAGAAGTAGTTGGCAATGCAGCCATAGAAGCTCCTGAACAAATAGCGCTTACTTGCGTAAATGTTGGAGCAGCTGGTGGTGTTCCTGTTACTTCCCATAAACAAGTAGTTGTATTTAAGTTTGCCGTTTCCCAACAAGCCAATCCTGTTGGAGCAGCTGGTTGTGTTACTGTTACAGTAAATGAAGTTGTTGTAGCGGTATTTGTTCCGTCGGTCCCGCTTAAAGTAACCGTGGTAACTCCTTTATTAAAAGAAAGTATCCCACTACTTATCCCGTCGGATATTCCTATTACAGTTCCTGTTGAAGCTCCTGAAAGAGTATACCCCCAGGTAGCTCCAGAACAATTGTCATTTATAGGATCCGCAATGGTATAGTTAGCCGCACAAGTGCCAGAAATCACATCTATGGATTGGTTATTCGGACTAGTTAAAGTTGGCACTGCATTATCAATTATAGTTACGGTAAAGGAGCAAGAGCCCGTATTCCCGACGCTATCGGTAACCGTCCAGGTCACCGTAGTTAAGCCCTTGTTGAAGACCACACCAGCAAGTGTATTGCTTCCAGTGCCTGTAGTTGCACCAGCGAGTGTGTAATTAGTTGCAGTTACTCCGCAGTTGTCAATACTTCCCGAAGGGTCGAATTCTGCGCCCACGGTGGTGTAATTACAGGCAAGCGCTTGGGTATTTCGGATAGGATCAGAAACAGTAACTTCTGCGCCGAGATTGCTCACTGTGCCTTGGTTTGTCCAGGTATTCGTATTAAAGTTGAAAGATGCGGTTTGGCGACCGCTGCCAACAATCGACCACTTCTTGTTAGCCGGACCATTTGCAGACTGATTTATAACAAGCCAATATGTAGTTCCTGCTATCAAATCGTAATTTGAGCTGAAGTTATTAATATTAACAAAGTTGCTTGTATTTGTTGCTGCACTATTAATTGGGAAATCAGACCAGTTAACTGTCTTCAAGGAAGCAAGAAGTGCCGTAGGAATAGCTCCGCTACCACTCCACAACTGCACATCGAATGTAGTGCTCCCTCCAGTTGAAGCATTCGATCTGTATAGGTTAAGCTTGATATTCGACACGGACCCGCTTCTACTAGCAGTAAATTGCTGAGCCCAACGACTGATGTTGGCGAAGTTCTTATCATTTGCAGCAGTCCCTCCGCCAGGTGCGAGGTTATTGTAAACATTCACCTGCGCACCATTAAATGTGCAAGATACCGTTGGGTTCTGGATATCGTTAACCGTTACGGTAAAAGTACATGAAGTACTACCACATGAATTAGTAGCTGTAGCGGTAACTGTTGTTGTTCCAACAGGAAAACTTGTTCCTGAGTTTTGAGAGTAGATAACTATTGGAGCGGGTGAACCTGTTACAGTAGCCGCAGCAAAATTTACTATTGCACTGCATTCCCCAAAAGCAGTATTGACAGATACATTAGCAGGGCAACTAATTGTTGGTGGTGTATTAATTGTCAAGTTTAAAGTAGCCGTATTACAGCCCGTTTCAAAAATAGTTCCTGATTGTGCAGTAGTATAGACTTGTCCATTGGCTGGCCAAATATAGCTTTGACCAGAACAAATAGAAGTAGTTACACTTCCTATAGTAGTATTTAGATTTACCGTTACCGTAGAAGAACCTGTTAAAGAAGCTGGACAAACTCCATTAGTTACAGAAACTAAATTTAATGTTTGGTTAGCCGTAGCTCCTGTTACAGTAACGATAGCCGTTCCGCCTGTTAAAGTGACTGTAGTGTTTGTTCCTCCATTTAAGTTATAAGTAACCACAGCTCCTGAAGTACCTGTTAAGGTAAAAATTGCATCAACTCCCGAACAAATCGGACCATTATTTGATGAAATACTTGCCGTAGCCAATGGGTTAACTGTTAAAACACCATTATTATTTGTTGTTCCATTCCAGAAACCTCCACCACCTGCATTATAACCTCCATACTGCCAATCGCAGGTACCTTGCTTATAACGGAAGGTATAATAGAAAGTTCCATTAGTTGGTGCTGTAAAAACATATTGGTACTCGTCATTATTAGTACCACCTCCTGATGAATTAAAACTAGCTGCAAACCAATTCGTCCAAGTAGCTGGATTAGTATTAGCTGCATCATATCCAAATTCTACAATAATACCTGCACCTTGAACCCCAGTGCCTGGAGTAACTCCTGGCTCAAAAACTTGTCCATAAGCCGTAAAACTAGCTCCTTCGCAAACCGTTTGTGAACCTGGAAATTGTAAATTAGCATAATCAATGGTACTAGAAATAGTTAAAGTACCTGTTTGATTAACAGCCGTAGCACATCCATTACCAGTTGTGGTAACTATATAATTAAACACACCGCCTGCTGAAGGTATTCCGCTGATAGTAAATACACCAGCATTGTAGGTACCAGACATTCCTGCTGGCAATCCTGTAACCCCAGCTCCAGTAGCACCGCCACCTACAGCATAGGTGATAGCTGTTGGAAGCGCTGTATTTTGACAGAACGATTGTACATTAGTACCCAATCCACTAGTTAAACTAATAGTATGTGCAGCATTCGTGTTAACAGTTAAAACACCATTTACATTGGTAGTTCCGTTCCAGAAACCTCCTCCTGTAGAGTTGTAACCGCCATATTGCCAGTCACAAGCACCTGATTTATATCTAAAAGTATAATAATAAACACCATTTAAAGAAGGAGTAAAATTATAAACATATTCGTCGTTATTACCCACATCAGAACCATAACCAGAGGTAAACCAGTTCGTCCAAGTAGCCGGATTGGTATTGGCAGCATCGTATCCAAACTCAACTGTAATTCCTGAACCTGCGCCTGCACCAGGTGTTACACCTGCTTGAAAAACTTGTCCGTAAACCGTATAAGTTCCACCTTGACAAATAGTTCCCGAAGGTGGGAATTGAAGATTAGCATATCCTACTGGATTCGACACTTGCATAGTGATACCTGCTGAAGTTGCTGGTGAACCAGTAACACAAGTAGCATTAGAAGTCATAACAACAGTTACCACATTTCCATTTGCTAAAGTTGAACTTGTAAAAGTTGAAGCAGTTTGACCAGAAACATCTGTTCCGTTTATTTTCCATTGGTAACTTGGAGTTGCTCCACCATTAGTTGGAGTTGCTGTAAATGTTACACTAGTTCCTGAGCAAATTACTCCAGAAGGAACAGCCGCAATACTTACACTTGCTGCAACACTTGGAGTAACAGTAATGATAACAACTGCAGAAGTAGCTGCTGTACAAGCACCACTAGTTACCATTGCTCTATAATAAGAAGTTGCCGTTAAATTTCCAATTGTTGCTCCTGCTAAAGTTGCCGCAGTTTCTCCAGAAATATCTGTAAAAGTTATATTATCTGGTGAAGATTGCCATTGAATTGTTCCTGTATTTCCTATTAATGAAATATCAGTTGGCTGTGTGTTTTCACAAATTGTTTGATTAGCTGAAACAGTTCCTGCAACTGATGCCGGATCTAAAGTTACTACAACACTACCTGTCATAGCTAGTGTTAAATTACAAGTTCCATTAGTATTAGAAGCCTCTACTGTATAAGTACCAGCTACTAATTGATTTCCAAAAGATATTGCGCTACCTGTTCCTGCAACTGGAGAACCAGTATTAGTACCTCCAATTTTTAACTGATAACTAACACCAACTTGCGAATTAGCCAAACCAACCGCAACACCTGTAGTCGCACATCCATTTCCACCACCAGTAACGGAGTAAGCAACTGGTTCAACACATGTTACATTTCCTCTAAAATTAAAATCATTCAAACTTCCTGTTCCTCCTGTATTAGTTGCATTATAACCATATATTCTAAAAGTAATAGTTGATGAAATATCATTAAATGCAACGCCAGATAATGAAAGAGTTTCATTATTTGAGATATTAGTAGCTGTGTTAGAATAAACCCCTAAATCAGTCGAAAAACCATCTAAACTTGAACGTACCGAAAAGTTTGATGGACCAGAACCAGATCTTTGATTTGTAAAATTAAAATCTTCAAAGTTAATACTATATCCTAAGTTTGGAGTTAATGATAATTCTATATAATCATTAGCATCAATTGAGGTAGATAATGTCCAGTTTGTATTTGTATATCTATCATTTCCTGTTACCCCTGAAATTCCTGAACCCCTAATCACGCCACTTACAGTAATATTTGTATCAAAAGTTTGTCCTGTTGTATATGGACTCGTATTACCCGGAGATGAACCAGTAATTGGATTAGCAAAAATACTTACCGGCGCTAAAGTCACAACAATTGTTCCACTTGTATCTGGTGTTAAAACTCCAGAAGTTGTTGTTAAAGTATAAGAACCAACTGCATCAAATTGTGCAGCATTAAAAGTAGCTATACCTGCAACAGCTGCTACAGTTACAGTTCCTCCTAAGTTTCCTGGTCCTGATGCTTTAGCGATAGTTACGTTAGCTGTATACCCTGTATCTACTGAGTTATCTGGTCTTCTTGCTTCAACAGTAAATGAAGCTAAGTTGGTACTAATATATCCTGTTGCTGGAACTCCAACAAAAGTTAAATGATCGGCACCTGCAACCACATTAAATGCAGCGCTTGTTCCTGCTGTCAATGGATCACCAGATGTTTGTGTAGCCGTAATAGTTGCTCCAGTTCCTGTTGTTGCTAAAATTACTCCAGAAACTACAATTGAATTAGTTCCTGCAACAATTGTTCCTGTTATTGTTCCAGAAATTGCACCTGCATTTCCGTTAGTAGTCAATGTAAATGAAGTATTTGCAGTAACATTTGCTGATACATTCAATGCGTTTTGTGCTTCTACAGTAACGTTAAATCCTGAACCAACCTGAGGCGTTACAGGAGCTATAGATGTAATTACAAATTGTGTTGCAGGTAAAGCTATAAAAGCTGCGTCTTTACCAATTGCAAAATAATTTGTACCTGTTGTTAAATCAGATGGAGTTGAATTTGCTGAAGAAGTTGCAACAAATGGATTGGCTCCAGATAAAGTTGCTCCAACTTGTGACCAAACACTACCATTGTAATATCCTAAATAAGGTGTAGATGCTGCTGCAAAATTTGCTGCTGGCTCACCAGTATTATATTGTGCTTGAATAGCTAAATTACTTCCAGCTGCAACAGCTTCTGTAACTTGCCATCTTCTATTTACAATTCTTGTATTATCATTTGGTGTAGCAAAAGTCCCATCAACTGCAATTACACCATAAACATCAGAAGTTCCTGAATTATTTAAAGTGATAGGATTGTATGAAGCATTACCAACTGCAAAAAGTGTATTTGACGCAGCAACTGTTCTTTTAAGTTGTCCTGCACCATTTGTTACAACATAATTAGTAGCACCTGCACCTGTAATGGTTCCAGAATTTCCAACTGTTAAATCATTAGCGCCAAGAGTTATTTTACCCGAAGTTAATCCTAATGTTTGATTTACAACTGCTGAATTATTTAAAGTTAAACCTGTTGTATTATTTAAAGTTAAGAAATCGAAAGTTGTAGCTCCAGTTAAAGTTTGAGCTGTTGTTCCGTTAAAAGTAACCAATCTAGTATTTGTAGAAAAAGTACCACTATTAGACCAATTTCCTGCAAGACTAAAATCTCCACCACTAGTTCCTGATAGCACTAATGATGCACCAGAAGCAATAGAAACATTTCCTGTTACTGACATTGCAGCAGTTGTTTGATCCATATTAAATGAACCACCTAAAAGGTTTAAGTTTCCAGCAACTGATGTTGTACCATAACTTCCACCGCCACTTCCTAAATATATAGTTCCGTTACCAACTACTAAATTTCCGTTGATTACCCAGTTCCCAGCAGTGTTTCCTGTTCTTGAAAGAAATCTGCCTGAAGTATTCATTGTAAAATCATAAGCTGTGATTGGTCCAAAACTTGAAACATCAGAAGCGCTATTAAAAACATAACTATTTCTACTAAAAGGCAAAGTTGAACTACCAGATGTAGTACTACTTACCGTATAATATCTTGAATATCTTGCACTTGTTCCAATAGTACCACCAGCATTTTCAGTTGGGGTTTGACCATAAACAAAACCACCTGAACTTGTTACATAACTAAAAAAATTGAAAGCCGATGGTTGACCACCAATGGTTGACCAAGGTATTGAGAATTCTCTTGTATTACCACCAGTTTCCGCATAACTCCCAAAACCAGATGTTGGACCTGTCCAGCCATTACTTCCGTCAGCTGTTCTATATTCTCTATATCCATTTTTGACATATAATACCAAATCAGCTCTATATTGTAATTCGGCAAAATTAGTTCCATCATAACCTTGACCTACACTTGTACCATTAGCATTAGTTCCACCATTTACAGGAATTTGCGGATCTTTATCTAAATACAAAACAAAAGCCTCAGTAGTATTTGAACTTGCAACGGCAACATAAAGATTAGTATCATCCCAAGTTAAATAAGTATTTCCTTGTTGGTTTGAACCATTGGTATGAACACCATATTCTCCGGTAACAATTGTACCGTTGATTGTTGGAGCAGAGGTTCCGGTAATTGATACCTCATCAATTCCTAATCTATCTCTTGAACCAGAAGCACCTGCAGAAACCCAATAAATCCATCTAACTTGAACAATTGTTTGATTGTTTGCACCAGCAGGTAAAGTTTGCGTATAACTAACACCACTTGCGCGTCCAGCAGTAGAAGTAGAATAAACTGAAGATGATGGACTATCAACATTTGTCCACGTACCTGTATCCCCAACTCTATATTGTAAAGCTATTGAATTTGTATAAGAAGCTTGATCCAATTTAGTCCAAGATATCCAAGAAACAGAAATATTTGATAATCCTGTAGTTGAAATTTCAGAAATTATTGCTCCCGCTGATTGACTACCAGAGGCTAACACTGTAACACCATCAACTCCAGAAACACCTTCAATCATGTATCCACCTGAATTGTTTGTAGTTGTAACAGGCAAATCAGCATTTCCATCGGTTGTAATTCTAGTGGTAGGTATAGCTCCAGCTGAAGTTCCAAATCTATGAACTGCCATAGATGTAGGTAAAGTTGCAGCGCCGGTAAAATTAAATGGCAATGTTGCTGTGGTTGGATTAGTTTGTCCAAATGAGACAAAACTTAGCAACATTACAAAAGAAAAAATCGAGTTCATTACAAGTCGATTTAAAGTAATTTTAGTAAAGTTAATCATAAAAATCAATGTTTTTAAGTAGTTTTTTAGGGTTGCATTCATTTGGGAATGAACACTTTTTTTCAGCTTGTAAAATTACATTAATTTTTTAATTAACAAAGTATTAGCAATGTAGATTTTAAACTACATAGTCAAATTACAGCTAATTAAGTAAATCATAAGAAAAGTAGTAGGTTTTACTATTTTTATAGTTGTCTTAACCTCTTTTAATCCAATTTAAAATCTAATAATCCAAAACCAACCTCAACATCACGCATCCAAGCATAACTTTTTCCTTCTTTAGAGCATTTTCCAACAAAAAGAAAAGCCGCCATAAACACTTGTTCTTGAGGGATTGCTACTTCCAAGTCTATAGTTTGGTGCAATACATCACAATACTGCACACCACTTCCAATTACCTGATAATCATAAGTATTCAAATCTATTTGCAACAAAAGCAATTCCACTCCCAAACACATCCTAGACTTGAGTTTATAATCGTGTGGCGTAACACTAACCTTTCCAGTTTCAAAATTAAAAGGAGTATTGATAATAATCCCTGCGCACAAAGACCGCTTAGGGTTTAATTGAAACTTTCTAAAAAGAGAAGTACCAGCAACGGTAGCTATGCCTTTTTCAAAAGTCTTAGCACCTTTTTCCGACAAAACATCACAATTCTTCACACCCATAACCACCGACTGAATATGGTTATAAATCATATTCTCAGGAACCCATTGCAACCACCAAGCAAAGGCACGTTTAATTCCAGAAGACAATTTAGCACATTTACCAAACTCACTCTGACGCTTCCTAACCGATTCATAACGTTCTTCTGTCTTAAGCCGCTTACCCGTAAAACCACCTTTACGCTGTATAATCAAACTTCCATTGCGATGATAAGCAACCAAATTCCCAATAGAACCCTCAAACTGAATTAATCCAACATTTTTTGCCATAAAATCAAAATAAAATCCCTACATTAGCTCCTGATTTCTATATCATTAAGCATTTTTCAAAACTAAAGAAAAAGCAATCAAAATCCTAACATTTTATCAAAAACCATAACGCTACCATTACGTAGCCATGACGCTACCATGTCGCTATCGTTACGCCCTTTACTTTTACTTAACTCCTATTTAGTCCATAATTAAACCCTTACTTAAGACATCGAACAAACTACGAACGAAATACGAACGAAATAGGAATAAAACCCGAATCTAATAATAAAAAAACCTCCTCAATTTCTTGAGGAGGTTTTAAACTATTTAGTTCTTATTTAAAAAACTATCTTTTTATAACACGTAGTGTTTTAGTATTGGACTCTTGAGATACAATTACATTGTAAACTCCAGATGGATATTGGTTTCCTAATTCAAAGTTTTGAATATCAGAAGCGTTTATCATTTTGTCTTCTACTAGTTTTCCTATCATGTCGTAAACTCTAACTTGAATGTTAGCTTCGCTAGTAGTTTTCACATCCAACTTGAAGTTTTCTGCAAATGGATTTGGATAAGCCAATGCTTCAAATACATTTACTACTTCTAATTGAACATCTGATGCAATAGCTCTTGCTTGCATTGGAGTCTTGATAGTACATGCTTTACTGTATGGACCAAAACTTGGCTCATTTGGTAACTTAACCGCAACTTGTACAGAATAAATAGCTCCATTTGGAATTAACCCAGGGAAGTTGTTTAATGTAAATCTGTTGAATTGGTTGTCGTAGAATGTATCATAATCAACTCCGTTGTAAACTCTAAATCTGTAGGTAATTGCACCAGTTACTGCATCAGCAATAATTAACTCAGAGTTACTTGTAACTTGATAGTTATTACATTGAACCGATCTAACTTGAGTAGTAGGATGAGCTGGTGTATTGATATTACATGCTGTACCATAAGGTAAGAAGGTACCATCAGTATTTCTTAATGAAACTTCTATTCTATAAGTACTAGCATACAAAATACCTGACAATTGAGTCATGTTAAACTTGTTAGCTGGTTGCGTAGTTTCTTGAGAAGTTCCTGTTGGAACACCTGAAATTACTCTTGTAACTCTGAATCTATAAGCAGTAACATTAGAAACTGCTCCTGCATTAATCCATTGGTTCATGGCTGTTAATGTACTTCCACATTGTGCACCAATTGTTGAAACTGGATTTGGTGTGTTTACATAACATGGCGCTCCATAGAACGGCTGATATGCACCATTAAGTTTAACAGATACTTCAAACATGTATCTTGAATTGTAAGTAGTATTTGGAACGTTAGCCAAAGAAATATTATTCGTTGGTCTTTCAATAACAATTGGATTAGCAATTGGCACATTAGTATTCAAATCTACCTTAGTAATTCTAAACTTATAGCCTTGTGCAAAATTATACCAGTTTGTTGTTACTGTTGAATACCATCCAGACAATGTAACACCACAAGAAGCTGGTGCTAAAGTTGTTGTTGTTGGACAACCAGAAGTTGCAATGGTAAATGATTTTGTAGTTCCTCTAGAACAACCTAAAGGTGTAGATACTGTAGCTGTATAAGAAACTGGACCATTTACTTTGGTGTATACTGTATTTGTTGGAGTACCGCTATAAGGCACAGTAGCTTCAACATCTGTGTATAATCCAGTTGTTGGTGACCATACTATTCCTGAAGGTATTAAATAATTGATTACTAATTGAGCCGAACCAAATGTTGCGTCATTTCCACCATCATTATAAGTTTCAGTTATCAATAAATTTATAACACCACTAGGCGCATTAAATCCTGTCAAATTAATTACTGGATTTGGAGTAATTGCACCAACAGATCCTAATGTAGATATCTGAGTAGATGCCAAAGTATGTGCACCTGATAGAGCAACTCTAATTTCACTTCTGTATGATGTACCAACTGCACTAACGTTGTTTAATAATAATTGTGCAGAAGTAATAACAGCACCAGCAGGAATTCCAGAAATAGTTAATGGATAAGTAGCTGCGGTTGATCCTTCAGAAACTAAATTGCTACCAAATGATAATGTTACTGAACCTGGAACTGCAGGAGCAACAGATGCAGATAATGTTTTAATCTCTCCAATACATGCTGTAGTTGAATTACCAGAATTAGTAACAACTGGAGCTGGATTTAGATTTACAGTTACATTGATTGTTCCTGAAGAAGAACATCCATCAACTGTGCTAGCTGTAAAAGTATAAGTTCCGGATGCTGCTAATGTAACATTAGATATACTTGGATTTTGCAATGATGAAGAGAATCCGTTTGGACCTGTCCAAGCAAAAATAGTACCATTAGTAGTAGTTCCTGTCAAATTCAATGTAGATGACTCACAAACTAAACTATCAGCTGTCGGAACTGCTGTTGGAACTTCATTAACAACTAATGCAACAGCAGTTGAAGTAGCTGTTGGTCCACACGCTGGAGTAACTACAACATCATATGATGCTTCGTCAGCTTCAACAATACCAGTCAAATTAAGAGTGGCAGTTGTTGCAGAAGCATTACCTGTAATACCTATTCCGTTTTTACGCCATTGGTACGTTAATCCTGGACCAGTAGCCGCAACGGTAAAGGAAGCATTAGTTCCAGCACATTGGCTAAGTGCAGAAGGCTGAGATGTAATTGATGCACCTGACTCAACTGTTAATGTTTGAGTAAGTGAAGTACTACATCCAAAATTATTTGTAACTACAACAGTGTAAGTAGTTGTTTCAGTAACATTAGACGCCACAGGATTTGCAATACTTGTGCTAGACAAGTAAGTTGCTGGTGACCAAGCATAAGTATATGTTGGAACAATAGGTGGTGTAAAAGTATAAACTGTTCCTGAAGGAATTTCATCAACAGACGATATTCCTGAATTCTCAGAAGTAGAACTAACTGTAGATGTAGCAACAGGAGAAAGAGGAGTTACACTTTTGTAATTTCCAGATGCTCCTGAAATACCGATAGAAGCAGTTAAACCATTATCAGCAGTTAAAGCACCATAACAATATTTAATTAGGTTAGTACCTTCATGCAATTTTATTTGATAATTATTTGTAAGATTCGCGTTGGTTCCACCACCACCAATAGCAACATTTGACCATTGAATTGTCAAAACTCTATTCGGAGTTGTTCCTGATGTTTGATAAGAAATCGAACCTGTTCCTCTATGATTATCATCCCACATTGCTGCTAAAACATTTGTATTAGATGCTAAACCATTAGTATATGATGTGGCAGCTGCACCCAAACGTATTGTTCCGTTAGTCGAAATACTAAATGTAGTAAAATTAGATCCACCATAACTAAATGGGAAACCTATCGCGATACTATTTTGAGTTCCATCATCTCCAGTAGCGGTACTATTGGTTCCACCAACTATAGGTGTATAAGTTTCTGCAGAAGCACTAAATGAATAGTTAGCTGGGGTAGTATTAACAACTGGGGTAACAACTGCCAATTGAGAACCTAATCCTGAACAAAAAGTAGGAGGTGTCGCTGAAACAGTAGCTGTTACTACAGGACCTGTTGTTATAATTACAGTAGCAGTATTTGTACATCCTGAAGCATCAGTACCAGTAACTGTATAAGTTGTAGAAACTGATGGAGATGCTAAAACTGTATCTCCAGTTGTAGCTGACAAACCAAATGCAGGTGACCAAACATAAGTTGATGCTCCACTAGCTGTTAATGTAACTGGTGAACCAGGCACACAATAACTAGCTGAACTTGGTGTTACACTAATTGTTGGTTGAGTAATAGTTAATGTAACTACATCAGATTCAATTGGTAAACATGGTGATGAAGAACTTACAATAGCTTTATAATAAGTTGTTCCAACTGGAGTAGATCCTGTTACAGAAATACTTAAATTAGATGGAGAAGAAGCACTTGAAGCTCCAACATTTGTCCATCCAGAAACACCATTAGGTGATTGTTGCCATTGAATACTTGTTACGCCTCCAGTTGCAGAAACAGAAAACACATGAGTTCCATTTGTTCTACAAACTGAAGCACTTGTTGGTTGAGATGAAACTGAAACTCCTGAAGCCACATTTAAAGTAGCTACTGTTGAAGATACTGTAATTGCTCCTGTTACATCTACATAATAAGTCCATCCATTATTAGTTATTGTATTACCTGTAACTGTTAAAGTATTTGAAGTAGCTCCACTATAATTTCCTCCATTAGAAATAGGCAGTGGACCAAAACCTTGATCTTCGTACCATTGGAAACTATTAGCAATTCCTGAAGTTGTAACACTAAATACTGCTGTTCCTGAATCACATAAATTTACATTTGATGGATTCAATGTAATAGCTGTATTTCCTACTGTTAATAAAACACTATTTGAAGTTACTGGATCACATGGAGAAGCTCCAGATACAACACATTGATATTGATAAGTATTCATTGTGTCTGGAACCGCTGTTAATACTAGATTATTACTAGTAGTTCCGCTATAAACACCACCATTAGACACAGGTAAAAATGTAGTACCTCCATCAGTAGATTCTTCCCATTGATAAGATAAACCTGAACCCGTAGCTGCAACTGAAAAAGAAGCATTTGTTCCAGTTAAAATTACTTGTTGTAGTGGTTGTGTTGAAATAGCTACTGGCTCTTTTACATTAACAACATAAGTTGAAGCTGTAGAACAACCGTTATCAGTTACTGTATATGAAATTGTTGCTGTTCCCTCTGCAACACCAGTTACTAAACCTGCTGAATCAACAGTCGCAACTAATGAGTTTGAACTTGACCAAACACCAAGTGCAGTTGCATTTGTTAATGCTAATGTATTAGGTATACATAAATCATTTGATGAACCTAAAATTGGGTCAACAATTGGAAAAGTATTTACCACTAAACTAGAAGCGCTACTTGCAGAACCATTAGCACTTGGAGTACTATAAACCGATACAACTCCTGCTGTATTTCCTGCAGGTAAAGTAGCTGTTATTTGTGTATCACTATTTACTGTAAAGTTTCCTGCTCCAGCACTAATTCCATTAAACTGTACATCTGTTGTACCTGTAAAATTAGAACCTGTAATTGTCATAACTGTTCCTCCTGCTTGACCACAAACAGTAGAAGGAGTAAATGAGCTAACAACAACTGGAGGTGGAATTAATGACCAAGCCAATGTGAAGGTACCATTTTGTCCATTCCAACCATCTTGCACCCAGTATACATTTTGAGTTTGACCTGTTGTATTAGTCCAAACTTCATTTTCTACATCTGGTTCATCCTGACACAAGATTTCAGTTTGAGATGCACATGAACCATAGAACAATGTATGAACAGAATCATAACCATTTACAGTTTGTCCAATATTTAAAGTATACCCATTTGGTACAGCAATAAAATAATAAGAGTCTCCACTTGCACTAGAATGGCATGAAGGAGTGAAATCATTTGTTAATCCTGAAGTAGAATCACTTATAGGTGAAGTTAAAGCACCTAAGTCTGTTGCACCTGAGCAAATATCATTTGCAGGAGCAGGACCAGTTGTAAAACTCCATTCAGCACAAGGGCCAACAGCTGTACCTCCTGAATTTCTTGGAACAATTCTCCAATAATTAGTTTGATTATATAAAAGACCTGTAATACCTACTGTTGGATTACCACTCACAGGTGCAGGGATATTACCTAATAAAGTTAATGTACCACTAGTAGTTCCCAAATAAACATCATAAGAAGTTGCAGCTCCTTCTGTTGGAGAAGTTGCTGGAACAGACCAAGTCAATTGTGCTGCACCTGAAACAATGGCAACATTAGTAGCACCATCAGTTGGTGAAATAATACTAGCACATGCCGGTGCATTATCAAGGGTTGCAAAAGCGAATGGACCCTCCCAGATACTATATAATGATCCAGGTGTACAAGCCGCTCTAACATAATATTCGTAATTTGTACCTACATTCAAACCTGAAGCTGCATAAGTCGTAGCAGTTAAAGCTACTCCTGAACCAGTTGGAACTCCTAAGCCTGCCAATTGAACGGCAACTTCCCAATTTGTTTCAGCACAACCTAATACCCAAGATAATGTGGCAGAGGTTTGAGTTACAGATGCAACAGCTAAAGTTGAAGGTTTTGGACAAGGATCTGCAGCACTAATAGTTACCAAATAATCTTCTACCTCGCCATAATCACTAGGTATTCCACAAGGTGTAATTGCATTACCTGCAACTGTTACACTCCATCCACTTCTAACTCTCAATCTATGAACTCCTAATGGAGGATTACATGCTAAAGCAATATTAAATGAAGCAGATGAATTTGCCGCAACAGCAGAACTTGTAAAACCAATTCTTTCATTAGTTTCAAACAAACCATTATCATTATAATCAATCCATGCAGCAAAAACTTGAGCATAAGCTCCTGTATAAACCTGACAACTATAAGTAGAACCAGCTTGAAGTGTGGTAGTTAAAGCAGAATTAGTTGTATAATTGTTATAAAAACTAGTACAAGTTGTACCAGAATTGTTGTCTAAAGTATTTAAAATAACTCTTGCAATAAGATCTCCCGCAGAACATCCGCTAGATGACGTTGGCGTACAATATCCTGGTCGAATAGTAGTACCTGCTACCCATGAGGACTTATCAATCCCATCACAATTGGCTCTAACCCACCAATAGTAATTGGTATCTATTGTTAAACCAGAAAAAGTAGCTGTTGTTACACCAGCCGCCACTGTTCCAGTAGGCGTAGACCCAGCAGTTGGAGCAGTATTGGTAGTTGAATATATGTATTCATAACCATTTGCTGGATTAGTAGTTGAAGCAGTCCATGAAACTGTTGCAGAATCCAAAGTAGTAGTTACTGATAAAGCCGAAGGCGCTGTACATGTTGGTGTAACTTCTGCAAACATATCGTCAATTGACATATCATTAGGACCACTCGTATGCACTACTTCAATAAAGAAATAATAGGTTCCTGTTGTTGGAGCAATATAGCTACCTTGTATTTTTTGATAGGTAGTGTTTGTTGCATTCGAAACCGTTGTTAACAAAGTAGCTCCTGTAACAGAAGGACTTGTATTAACAAACAATTTAATTGATGTCCAACCTGATAGACCATCAGTTAAATACCAAGCTCCAAAGTCATAAGAAGTTGCTGTTGTTAAAGCGAGAGGAGCAGAATAAACATATTTATTTACTGTTGGAGTCCAACGAATATTTTGATAAATAGAACCTGTTCTTGGCGCAGCACCAGTTGCTGTTGTAGAACGAGTTAAAGGATGAGAACTTGACATACAACCTGGTAAATTCGGAACCACAGCCGTTTCAAATCCTTCATTATAAGGCATTGAAAAAGGGGTACATAGTGTAGTAAAATTAGATGTCCCTGACCAATCAGACTTATCAGAAACAGAACAATTAGAACGCACCCAATAATAATAAGGTGTATTCGGAGTTAAACCAGTTAAACCAACTGAAAAAGTAGTTGTTCCAACGTTTCCAGTTGGTGTAGTACTGCCAGTTGGCGGCACACTTGATGTTGAAACATAATAATCATATCCACTAGCTGGAGGAGTTGTAGAAGCTGTCCAACCAATAGTAGCCGTTGTCGCAGTTACTAAACTTGAAGTCAAAGCTGAAGGTGTAACACAAGTTGGCGTAAGATTAAGTTTGAAATCATCCAGAGTCAAATACCAAGGATTACCATTGGCTGTACATTTAATTGCAACATAATAGTTGCCTGAGGTTGCTGGAGTAAAAGCTCCAGTCAACGTATTAAAAGAAGCATTAACAATGTCCGCAGGGACAGAAGCTATTGTATTAGTTTGAGTCGCTGCAGCTGCAGTAGTACCATAAGTTAAAGCTAATGGCCCAAAACCAGTTAACCCATCTGCTTTGTATAAACAACTAGAAGTATATGATACTCCACCAGTTAAACTAAACGGACCAACAAAATAATATCTTGTACCTGAGTTATATCTGTGACAGATATATTTGGTGTCACCATTACCCGACTGGTTATATGAACCGGTATTGGTAATATATGTGGGTTGGTTTGTTGTGGTCCCAGACCTAGTCCAAGCACCACCAGTCACAGTTGGGAAACCATTGGCAACAGTTATTCCTGCAAAAGTTTCTGAATAAGGTAGAGCAATTTGCGACCAAGAAGTAAATCCTGAAAGCAGTAATACCATAAACATCAAACTCATAAGCCACGATGTTCGCATACTGCCCTTTGAATTGGGATTGTTCCCAACTACTTCGGACTCTTGCGAGCTGAGTTTCGATAATTTTCGATAACTCAGAGAATTGTAGTTATTCATCATAATTTATAAAATTGGGTTAATTAATGGGTTAATTTATAAAAAAGTTAATTACTTGCTAATGATTAATTCACAAAAACGATAAAATGTTTAAAAAAATCGTTAAAACACATCTTTTTTTGATTATTAAATCAAAAAAAATAAACCAAGTACAATATATTTTTGTTACAACTACCATTAATTAACACATTAAATAGGTACTACGTAATAATTACAAGAAATAATTAAACTTAATTTATTTATCCAACTAAAAAAACAACCTTATTAAAGTATAAATTATATAAAAAAACCTCCTCAATTTCTTGAGGAGGTTTTAAACTATTTAGTTCTTATTTAAAAAACTATCTTTTTATAACACGTAGTGTTTTAGTATTGGACTCTTGAGATACAATTACATTGTAAACTCCAGATGGATATTGGTTTCCTAATTCAAAGTTTTGAATATCAGAAGCGTTTATCATTTTATCTTCTACTAGTTTTCCTATCATGTCGTAAACTCTAACTTGAATGTTAGCTTCGCTATTAGTTTTCACATCCAACTTAAAGTTTTCTGCAAATGGATTTGGATAAGCCAATGCTTCAAATACATTTACTACTTCTAATTGAACATCTGATGCAATAGCTCTTGCTTGCATTGGAGTCTTGATAGTACATGCTTTACTGTATGGACCAAAACTTGGCTCATTTGGTAACTTAACCGCAACTTGTACAGAATAAATGGCTCCATTTGGAATTAATCCAGGGAAGTTGTTTAATGTAAATCTGTTGAATTGGTTGTCGTAGAATGTATCATAATCAACTCCGTTGTAAACTCTAAATCTGTAGGTAATTGCACCAGTTACTGCATCAGCAATAATTAACTCAGAGTTACTTGTAACTTGATAGTTATTACATTGAACTGATCTTACTTGTGTAGTAGGATGAGCTGGTGTATTAATATTACATGCTGTACCATAAGGTAAGAACGTACCATCAGTATTTCTTAATGAAACTTCTACTCTATAAGTACTAGCATACAAAATACCTGACAATTGAGTCATGTTAAACTTGTTAGCTGGTTGCGTAGTTTCTTGAGAAGTTCCTGTTGGAACACCTGAAATTACTCTTGTAACTCTGAATCTATAAGCAGTAACATTAGAAACTGCTCCTGCAGTAATCCATTGGTTCATAGCTGTTAAGGTACTTCCACATTGTGCACCAATTGTTGAAACTGGATTTGGTGTGTTTAAGTAACATGCAGGTCCATAGAAAGATTGCCATACACCATTCATCATTACTGCTACTTCAAACATATATCTTGAGTTGTAAGCAGTATTTGGAACGTTAGCTAATGAAATATTATTTACTGGTCTATCAATGATAACTGGCGAAGCAATTGGAGCATTAGTATTCATATCCACTTTAGTGATTTTGAATCTATATCCTTGAGCTAAATTAGACCAAGTAGCCGTTACTGTAGAGTACCAACCTGCTAGAGTAGTTCCGCAAGTAGCTGGAGCTATTGTTGAACAATTTGTATTGACCAATAAAGCTACACTTGTACCAGATGTTGGAACTAATGGGCAACTTGGTGTTACATCAACTCTAGTTATACTTGTAACAACAACAGATTGACCAGTTGTAGTCAAGAATACTTCAAATGTACCTACACCAGAAGCATTAGCAACAATGTTAGCTGGTGTTTGTGCAACACCTCCTAAGGTATATCCAACTGTTGAAGTACTATTAGGTACTAATCCAGAAATTGTTAAAGTAGCATTTGTATTTAAACAAGCTGTAGTTGTCGAAATTGAACCATATGTTACTGAATTAACAGTAACCATTACCACATTACTTGTTGCAGAAGAACAAACTCCGCTAGTTACAACTGCTTGATAATATGTAGTAGCTAATAAGTTACCTGTATTAAGTGAAGCTGATGTAGCACCTGAAATATTAGTCCAAGTTGTTCCGTTGGCAGATTGTTGCCATTGGATTGAACCGACATTACCAGTTAAAGAAAGTGATGTTCCGCTTCCTGAACATAAAACAGCAGCATTTGCACTAGCAGTACCGCTAACTGAAACAGGAGAAACTGTCAAATTAACTGTAGCAGTAGAGAAACAACTTGTCGCTGGATTTGTTGCTACTACACTATATGTTCTGTCTGCGGTAGGTCTAGCATAAACAGAACCTGAATTACCTCCTGTATATGGAGTTGACATCAAAGCATCTGTATACAACTCTGTGGTTGGTGACCAAGCATATTGAAGTATAGCTGATTTAGTTAATACAATGTTTGGTCTAGAAGTACCAGAACCAGTAGGTGTAGCAGCTGACAATATAGCCGCAGCAGTGACGCTATCAGCTCTATACCAGTTTGTTGCTACAAAACCTAATGTAGTATTAGTAGATTGTACAGTAAATAATGTAGTACCAGCATTTGCATTACTATATGAAGTTTGAATTACCACATTATTAGTTCCATCCCATGTAAAATTAGAGTTAAATGGAATAGAAACATTTGTTGGCAATCCAGTAGTTGGAACAGATAAATTTGCAGCTGTTCTTACTGTAGTTAAACCTCCAACAAATGCTGTTGATGTAAGGACAGTATTAGCAGTATGACCCATTGCAACGCTAAATGAATTTAAAGTTCCTGTAAAACTTGTTCCTACAGAAGTCACATTCATCGCTATCGCTGATATTTGATCACCTGCATTAAATCCTAATGCAGTAAGCTCACTAGCTCTAATTAACATTTGATGTTTAGCTCCTCCATAATAATTTGAGAATGGCGCTGGATAAGCAGTAGTTGCATTAACAGTGGTACCTGTACCTAAAACTAAATTAGCAGGAACAGAAGCAGATGCTGTCAATAACACTGGGCTAGCCGATGCACATAAAGTATTGCTAGAAGCAACTATAGTATTCACTGGTAATGGATTAACAGTTACATTATAAGTAGCTGTATTCACACATCCAGTTGAGTTACTTGCTGTTAAAGTATAAGTCGTTGTTGCAGTTGGATTAAATGTATATCCAACATTCTCATTTCCACTTACTCCTGTAATTGGTGACCATACATAAGAATCATAGTCACCTACTGTAGAAGTCAAACTTACTGTAGCAGAGTTTCCAACACATATTGTTGAATTTAAACTACTTAGGGTCAATGCAGGTGGTGCAGTAACTGTTGCTGTTACCATTGTTCTGGCTGAACTACATCCTGTAGATATAGACCAATCATAGAAATAATAGTAAGTAGTTGAAGTGCCTGAAATATAACCATTTGTAATACTACCTGCTGTACCTAAAGCATATGGAAAACCTCCAATTGCAGATTCTCTAACCATACTTGAAGAAGTAGTAGCAATCAATCTATAATCAGTACCAACTGGAATATTCCAGTTAAGTGGAACTGTAACTGCAGTTGTTCCAGTACCTACAGGTAATGGGAACGCACTTAATGTTTGAATAGGAGTTCCTGTACTAGTCTGTAATTGAATAGTAACATTACCTGCTGTAGCACTATTTGGATAAACTTTTACTGAGTTTAAAGTGAAAGCAGTAGTAACATTAAATACTAAACCATAATTAGAAGCAGTTGTTGTTGTTGTTGAGGTAGGTGCTGTTCTAGCTCCGGAGAATGTAGAACCACCAACTTCAGCTTGTACGTAATAATTAGTTGTTGATGATATCGAAGGAGTAGTAAAAGTTGCTCCAGTAGCTATTGAAGTACCTCCAGTAGCAACATCATACCATGCTAAAGTAGAACCTGCCGAACCAGTAGCAGACAAGTTTACAGTTCCAAGTCCACAACGTCCTGCTGGTGTAGTTGAATCTACTGATGGAGCATTAACTCCAATATTGATAGTATTAGTATCTGCATAAAGACCACTATTTGTACAAGTTACTCTACAGAAATAAGTTTCTGGAGAAGATAAAACAGGAGATGTAAAAGTAGTATTTGTAGCTCCTGAAATAGCTCCTGCTGAATTATACCATTGTAATGAAATTCCTGTAACTCCTGTTGTAAATCCTGATACTGATAAATTTGCTGTACCTGAAAAACAAACGTTAGCAACAGAAGATGTTGCTGTACCAGCTGTTGGAGTACCTGAACAAGGTGGTGGAACTAAAACAATAAATGTATAGTCTTCAACCTCTCTTCTAGCACCTGTAGATGGGCAAGCAAGAGGACTTGTTGCATTAAAATCCATAGCAATACGCATTCTAGTTGCACCTGGCAAAGCAGTTACTGGAACTACAAAACTTCCTGATGCTGCTGAGACATATGCTGCTGAGTTGTAAACGCGTTCAGTAGTCTCAAAAGTCGCATTTTGATTCCAGTCAATCCATACAGCAACACCTACAGTTGTTCCAACTAAAGCTGTTGTAAAACTTACAGACTGTCCTTGTAATTGTGAAGCGCTTTGACCCAAGAAATTTCCATAACCTCCTGTTGAAAAACCTGAAGCGGTATTAGAAATAGTAGTTACACCTCCACTAACCGTAAAATCATTAAAGTATGAAGCTGTACTTGTAGAAGTTGGAATTGCACAATAATTGCTGATTGTTAATTGTGCTCCAGTTGAAGTAACTGAACATCCATCTGAAGTAACCACTAATCTATAGAAATTAGCAGTTGAAGCAGCAGTTGATGTAGTACTTAAAACAGTCAATGTTGTGGTATTTGCTCCTGTATAAGTAACTGTTGCTGGTGTTAAATCAACAACATTTGAATAAGTACCATTTAATGTTGTTGCACGTTGCCATTGGTAAGTAACTATACCAGATGCAGTAACTCCTGCTGTAAATGTAGCTGGATTACCTGCTAATACTACCGCAGCAACTGGTTGAGTGGTAATAGTAGGATTATTAATTAACAATTGAGCACTTGCAGAAGTAATAGAAGCACATGGTACAGTAGCAATCGCTACAACTTGATAAAAATAAGTTCCGGCCGCTGGAGTAGCTCCAGTAGTTGTAACATTTAAAGTGTTTGATGTAGCTCCAGTATATGAAGCACCTACTGGTGTTCCATTTGCAACGTTATTCCAAGTTGCATTATCTGTTGAATATTGCCATTGGTAACCTGTAAATGAACCTGAAAAAGCTGCTGTAAATGAAGCTGATCCTCCTGAATAACAAACCGTTTGATTTGATGGAGAAGTTGTAACAGCAACTGCAGTAGCAACATTTAAAGTTGCTGTTGTAGAAGAAACTGTTATAGCACCTGTCACATCAACATAATAGGTCCAACCATTATTAACAGTAGTATTACCAACAATAGTTAATGTTGCTGAATTTGCTCCACTATAATTTCCTCCATTAGTAATTGCTAATGGACCAAAACCTTGATCTTCATACCATTGAAAACTAGTTGCAATACCTGAAGTAGCCACTGTAAATACAGCAGTTCCTGAATCACATAAGTTTACATTTGAAGGATTGGCAGTGATAGCAGTATTTCCAACTGTTAAAACAACACTATTTGAAGTTACTGGATCACATGGAGAAGCACCAGAAACTATACATTGATACTGATATGTATTCATAGTATCAGGAACTGCAGTTAACACAAGGCTATTGCTAGTTGCTCCACTATATACACCACCATTAGATACTGGTAAAAATGTAGTACCACCATCTATAGATTCTTCCCATTGATATGCTAAACCTGAACCTGTAGAGACAACTGAAAAAGTTGCATTTGTTCCAGTTAAGATAACTTGTGGTTGTGGCTGAGTAGTTATTGTAACTGGTTCTTTTACATTAACAACATAAGTTGAAGCTGTAGCACAACCATTATCAGTTACTGTATAAGAAATTGTAGCTGTTCCTTCAGTAACTCCGGTAACAATACCGGAACTGTCAACAGTAGCAATTAGTGCATTTGAAGATGACCATACTCCTAAAGCAGAAGCATTTGTCAATGACAACGTATTTGGAATACACAAATCATTTGAAGCACCTAAGATTGGAGCAACAACTGGACTTGGATTAATAACAAAAGCCGTTGCATTAGTTCCTGAAGTAACCGCATTATAAACTACAAAAGTTCCAGCTGTACTTGAACCTGTTAAAGCCACAGTAATTGTAGTGTCATTAACAACTGTAAAAGGTGTTGAAACTCCATTTAAATTTACAGCCGTAGCATTTGTAAAATTAGTACCTGTTAGGGTAATTACAGTTGTTGCTAAATTAGCTGAACAAATAGTTGCTGGGGTAAAACTTGAAACTACAATTGGTGGAGGAGTTAACGTCCACGCTAAAGTATAAGTTCCAGAAGCTGAAGACCAACCATCTTGAACCCAATATGCTGTTTGAGAAACACCTGTATTATTTACCCATGTTTGTGCAGTAGTATTTGCATCTAAACAAGACACTTGAGTAAGTGAAGCACAAGTTCCATAAAGTAATGAATTTGCATTATCATATGAACTAGCTGTATTTCCTATACTTAATGTAAAACCACTAGGAACTGTTATTGAATAAAATAAATCTGGTGCAGTATGTGTGCCTGTTGTACCACAAGTAGCTGTTCTATCGTTTGCTGCACCAACAGTTGTGCCATTTAATGGACTAGTTAAAGCATCTAAACTTATTGCGCTTGAACAAACATCACCAAGAATATACATGAAAGGTGATGAAGTAGACCAACCACTATAGTCAGATCCTAAAGTACATTCAGAACGTACATGTAAATAATAATTTACTGAAGGAGTGATTGCAACTCCTGTAACAGAAGTTGAAGTTGTTATTATTCCTGAAGTTGGTGGCGTAGCTGAAGTAGTTACTGCATATTCATATTGAATAGGTGCATTACCAGATACAGGAGCAGTCCAACTTACATCAGCTGTTGAAGCTGTTAAATTGCTTCTTGTAAGTCCAGTAGGTGTATAACATGTTGGAACAGGTACTACATTGAAAGTATAATCAACATAACTACCATAAGGAGCAGGTCCACAAGAAGTAATAGCGCCTGAAAAAGATGAAGCAACTCTCATTCTATAAGAACCTAATGCTTGACCTGACGGAACTGTAAGTGAACTAGAAGAATAAGTAGCTGCATAAGTTGTAGTACCCACCATAGTTTCACCTACATCATTAAAATCTAAATCATTATTCCAGTCAATCCAACAATAGTAGTAGTATGTACTACCACCAGCAGAAGCTAGAGATAAACCAAAAGTACCTCCTGCAAACTGTGAACAAGATGTTGCTGAATTATTGGTATAGGCATTATATGCGGAAACTGAACTTGAAAAATTTTGCTGTGTTCCAGATACTGAAATATTATTTAGATAGTAAGTAGTACTTGATGTGCCTCCTGTTGGTTGACAATGTCCTGTATAAAAAGTAGCAGGACCAGACCAAGCAGATTGATCAGAAAGACTACAATTAGAACGTACCCAATAATAATATTGAGTATTTGCTGTCAATCCTGATAAAGGAACAGAGAAAGTTGTAGTACTTACATTTCCTGAAGGTGTTGTAGAACCTATAGGAGCTGTAGCTGATGTAGAATAGTAATAATCATAACCATTAATAGGAGGAGTAACCGAAGCAGTCCATCCAATTGTAGCTGTATTATTTGTTATTGCAGATGATGTAAGCGAAGTTGGAACTACACAAGTAGGTGCAACATCTACACTAAAATCATCAAACGAACAATAATTTGGAGAAGATGTTGAATTAAATGCTCTGTATGCTACATAATATACACCAGTAGTTGGAGGCGTAAAAAAGCCTGATAATTGTGTATATGAAGTAGCATTTGCATTAGCTATAGTAGCAATTGTATTTGTCATTGCTCCGGTTGTAGCACTTGTACCATAATAAAGAGTAACATCTGTCCAAGCAACACCATCTGTTCTATAAAACACACTTGCAGCATAATTAACTCCACCCGTTAACTGAAGTGGAGCAGAAAAAACATACCCTGATGTATTAGAAGGACTCCAATAAACAGCAGAAAATTTAGTTCCTGTTCTAGCAAGAAGAGCAGCATTTGTTCCTGTAGCAGATGCGATATAAGTTTGAACTTTTCCACCACTTGCTACTGCAGGATTAGAGGAAATACATGTGGGCAAAGTATTTGCCGTTGTTAAACTTTCAAAACCTTCATTATAAGGAACAGTAATTGAAGTACCAGGAGTAATTACAACACTATTAGAAGAAGTTGTATTTCCGCTACAAGTAACATTACAGTAATATGTCTCTGCAGCTATTAAAGCTGGAGTTGTATAAGTAGCAGATGTTGCTCCAGAAATTAATCCTCCTGAATTATACCATTGGTAAGTAACACCTGAACCAGCAGTTCCATTTTGAAGGGACAAAATAACTGATGCATTATAACATGGAGTTAAGCTACTTGCAATAGTATTTCCTGGAGCAGGAGTCCCTGTACAAGGAGGCAAAGTAAAATTGAAAGCAGTAACTGGTCTTCTGTAATTAGAAGTGGTTAGAGTAGCACTCAATGCACCTGTACCATTAGCATATTTAGTAGTGTTATTATTTGTTGTACTTATACAAGTAGACCCATATTCATAATCCCATGTTATTGCAGGAGATTGAGCAGTAGTCTGAGTATATTCAACATAAACAGCTAAATTGTTTGCACCGCCAGAATAAGGAAATGCAGAGCTAAACACAAATTCTTTAAATCCAGCTGTGGAACCAACTTCTGCTGCTCCTGTACCGCTATAAACCAATGTTGCAGAAGCAATCTCAGTAGCCCATGTTGGAGATGTAGCACCAAAATCTGTAGCTGTAGTTTGTTTCAAGTAGATATTAAATGTTGTTGTACCAGTTAATGAACCAGTAGCTGCCATTCTTCTAAAGAAAATACTATTTAAATTGGAACCAGCAACAGTAGCTAATTGTGAAGCAGGTATAATATACGCTGTTCTATTTTTACTATTTGCTGTTGCGTTGCTATTCATAGGTCCGTAAGTGTTACTTGCTATTCCTACAGAACATGTCGGTACTGTATAGCCTTGAGCAAAAGCAGTACTTCCTTGAAATAGGAATATAAAAAACAGTAATGAAGCTAGAATCCACGATGTTCGCATTTTGCCTTTAATATCTGGAGAATTTCCACATATAGTAGACTCTTGCAACCTGAATTTCGATAAGTTTCGATAACTCAGTGAATTGTAATCATTCGTCATAATTTAAAAATTGGTTAATTAAAAAGGGTCAATATATAAATAAAGTTATATAAACATTCTAAAAATTAGCTTAAGATTTAAGCCAAAAAAACAACCACACAAATTAAAAAAACTTGTATGGTTGCATTATATAAAAAACTAATAGATAATTTTTTTAGAAACTTTCGTTCCATTTTGCGATTCAACAACAACTAATAAAACTTGTTGTGATGAATTAAGATTGATAACTTTATATTCTGTTGCATTTACTTTATCATTAGAGAATAATAAACTTCCTCTTATGTCAAATACTTGAATAGATTTCATTGGAGTCAATGAAGAAGTAATGTTTATCGTTTGATCTTCTTTGAAAACCACTAATGATTCATCAGTAAATAATTGATCATTTACTTGTAAAGCACTGTCTGTAAAACGTAATGCAAAACGATTATCAAAAGTTCCAACATTAGTTGTAAACGTATAATTACTTAACTTAATATTATGTATTATATTCAATAACTTATCCTCTAAATATACTTTTTGAGTATCAAAAATGCCATCAAAGTTTGATAATTTTATTTCATAACTACCCGCTTGTGTACTCTTAAATCCTAATGGTACAATATCATTTTCATTAAATGGCAAACCACGTCCTTGAATAGCTAATTTCTTAATTCCTAATGTAGAATAGAAATTCACGGGACTTCCAGAATCTAGGATTTCACCATCATATCCACTATCATAATCATTGGTTGCACCTCCTGCAAATCCTACCATTGTTTGTTTGTAAGCACCTTGATTGTTAAATACTTCTAACCAAACACGGCTTTTGTTTCCGGGATTTACTGTTGTAGCTTGATTGTTATATCTAAAGAATTGATTGTTTAATCCGGCAATTCTCATGGTGTTATTAAACACTGCTGAACCATTCATCAAACCTTTTATAAAGAAACTTTGTCCAGAGGCTACTTTTCCGTTTGGAACTGCATTATTAGCTCCTGGAGCACCAGTAGTACCAATTCCACCCATATAGTTGTAAACCGCATAATCACTATTAACATAATTGTTATTTGTAATAATAGTGTTATGTGTCCATAAGTATATAGTTTTCTCAATTACTCCTGTACCAGTAGTAAGACCATTGAAATCGAAAAAAGCATCAATATTCAATGCACTTGGGTAAGGATTACCGATTAAGTTTACATCAGCTGCACCAATTACTATTGGAGTACTAATTAAACCATTATTTGGAACTCCAAAAAACTGACCATTAAAAATTGATGGTATAACAGCGTCATGTGTATTAGGAGCTCTAATGATATACCCTTTACCTGCAATCATTAAATTAGTACTTGTTTCACTTATCCAATTATTAATTGCTGGACTAAAAGAATAATACTTATCATATTGAGTTAGTGGAGACAATCCAACTAAAGTCTGAGGAGCTACTGGTGAAGACCAATAAGTATAATCAAACTTTCTCACAGGTGTAGTAGTTCTTTTATAAGTAATGTTACCAACGTTAGTAATACCATTTACTACTTGAACTAAACTAGAATTATTTTCAAAAGTTAAAGTTCCTCCAGAAGTATCAACAATATTTTGAACTATTAATGAATGACCTCCTAAAAACGTAATATCACCACTAGAAATATAAACCGAACAAGCGTTTAAATCACCTATTGAAGTATAATCGCCATCAAAAATAGCAGTTTTAGTTGCACTTGGAAAACCATTACTCCAAGCAGAACCATCCCATGTAGTTTCGTTGTAAGTAACTGTAATAACATTTGAATAAGCCGTACAACTTCCGTTTGTAACTACGGCTCTATAATATCTTGTTGCAAACAAGTTACCCATTTGAGCAGATGTCAATGTAGCTGAAGCACTTGCTGGAATAGCAACTGGAGTTGTAAAAGCTAAAGTTGCCGAATATTGCCATCCCGTAATAGTACCTGTAGTACCTGTTAAAGTTAAATTTGAAGGCGCTCCATAACAGATGGTTTGATTTCCAGATGCCGTTCCAGTACCCACTGGTGAAACAGTTACTGGAACTTCTGTTACAGTTGAACAAACTGGCGATGGTGTACTTGCACTAGCTGTAAACGTTGTCGAAGCAGAAGGCATAGTATATACAGAAATAGCTCCAGTACCTGCAATATATGGTAAAGTTGCGGCAGCGTTAGTATATAAACCTGGTACAGGAACTCCATTAGCAACCGGAGTTGTCAAATTATTCCAAGTAACTGCTGATGAAGCACTTCCTGAGACTAAAACATTATCAATAGCCCAGAACCAATCCCACCCTGCTGTATAAACAAATCGAATTTGCACATTAGCTTGCCCTAAATAAGGATTTAATGTTATTGGTAAAACCTGTACAAAACTTCCTGTTGTAGTCCCAAATTGATTAGAGTTATAACTAGAAAGCGTAGTCCAAGTTGTTCCATTAGTAGATACTTGAACTGTTCCTGTATCTCCAGAAAAATATCTGTAGATATGCCAAAAACTTAATGATGCTTGTGTATAACCAACTAAACTAAAAGAAGGTGATGTTAAAGTAGTTGTAACTGTTGTTCCATTTCCTGGCGCGTCGCTATTAGCATGATAAAATTGAGAAGAATCATTACTAGAAATAGCTCCTAGTGGGATATTATAGCCATTAGGACGCAAAGTCCAATTTCCTATTGGCGAACCCGAACCCGAACCAGTCACAGTCCATGAATTGGTAGCACCATTGAAACCCTCACTTAATATTGGGAATCCGTTTACAATTCCTCCTGAAGAAGTAAGCTGAACAGCTGGTCCAGACTGACACATTGTTGGTGTCGCTGGAGTTACTGTAATAGGTGTTGGTAACGGATTAGCTGTGTAAACAAATTTCACCTTGTTGAATCTAAAAGGTGAAGCTGTTTGAGAAGCTGTTAAAGTATAAGTTTGTGTTGTGCTTGATGTAATTATATAAGGATCTCCTACAGTACCCGAACCTGTAACTCCTGTTGAAGGCGACCAAGAAAAAGTCTGATAACTTGCAAGACCTGTAGTAATAACTATAGGATTAGATGGGCTTCCAGCGCAAACAGTATCATCAATATTATCAATAACTAATGCAGGTGGAACAGTAACAACTTCAAATCCGTAGTCTTCTGTTTCTCCTCGAGCAATACCAGCATTACAAGCACTTGGACTTGTAGCGTTCCAGTCAACCACTATTCTCATTCTTGTGATTCCTAGCGCAGCTGTGTTTGGTACTGTAAAGTTAATAGTTGGTGGCGCAGATAAATAGGCAGCAGAGTTATAAACTCGCTCAGTAGTATTATCAAAAGTTCCATCTTGATTCCAATCTACCCACATTGCAATACCTACTCCACCTGCCATATCATTGTAAGAAGTAGAAACACTTACATTTCCTAAACGTGCTTGTGTTATCACTTGTGAAGTATAATTTGCATATCCTGATGGCGCATAACCAGTAGCATTAGAAACATCTGAAATTGCACCACTTGTAGCAAAATTTGTAAAATAATTAGCATTACCCGTACTTAATGAAGCACAATAATTTATTTGAACTAATGTTGTGAAATATGGATTTCCTGCATTATTCAATGCAACCCATTCACCAAAATCTCCAGCACCGCAACTAGAACGAACCCAGAAATAGTATGTAGTTAATCCTGATAACCCTGTTAATGTAACACTACTTGACCCTGTAGTTCCTGTTGGTACAGCAGCGTTGGTTGGTGGAGTACTTGATGTTGAAACATAATATACATAACCAGAAGCTGGTGTAGGTGTAGGTGGTGTCCAACTTAAAAACGCTGTAGAACCAGTTATACTTGAAACTGAAACAGCAGTTGGTTTTAAACAAATAGACTCATAAACTTGTAAGTCATCAACAAATAACTGTCCGTTATTTTGATCTGAAAAAGCTCTAAGACCTATATAATATACCCCATCAGCAGGTGGCGTAAAAGTAATTTTATTACCAAAAGGAGAAGCTTTAATATTATTGTGTGTATCTAAAATAGTAGTCATAGAAGCTGCCAAAGGCGATGTTCCGAAAGCAACTTGCATTTTATTCGTAACTGTTGAAGGCACGTCTGTTCCTCCATATAAGTAATCTACTGTATATGATTTAGAAGCTAATAAATTAATACCTCCTGTATAAAACCATACATTTGCTGGATTTGAATTTCCTGGATTTTGACCATTATACATTAATATGTTTTGATCCATACCAGAACCCGTGTAATAATCTGCACTAGAAGTAACCCATGGATTTCCTGCACCTATATTTTGTTGTGAAGAACATATTGGTAATAATAAACCAGTTGTTGCATGATACGGTGTTGTTCCATTTGGAACTGGACCATCAAATGGCTCATAATAAGGTGTATTTACTGGCAAGCAATAAGTTGTAAAAGTACCAACCGTTGACCAAGAACTTACGTTAGATGGTGAAGTACTACATACCGAACGAACTGCATAATAATATTGTGTACCAGGAGTTAAACTCGATAAACCTGCCGTAAGTACACCTGCTCCAACTGAACCAGTAGTACCAGTAGGAACTGGATTAGTACCAACATAATATTGATATCCAAAAGCTGGTGCTGGAGTTGCAGCAGACCAATTGATAGTTGCAGTTGAAGATGTTAAACCTGTAACATTTAGACCTCCTGGAGCAAAACAAGTTACTGGTGTAAATCTAAACAACCTATAGGATGTTGGTTGAATTGTTGCAGCAGCTGTAGTAGATGTTCCTCTTGTAATAACACTACTAGTATTGGTATTTGGAACACCACTTAATATTGTTGTCATAGTTCCAGTTGGCCACGGAAGACCTCCATTTGTATAACCTAAATTATTAAAATCAGTATTAACATCACCCCTCAAACCTATTTGACCTGTTAAATTAGACGCACTTAAATTTGTTGGATTATACAACATTTCAATTACTCCATTGCTTTCATACATCCATAACTGAAAAATCATATTAACACTTCCATCAGGAGAGGCATTTACTGCGTTTGATCTTCTTGCTATCCATTCTACTTGGTAAATTCTATTTGGAGCAGTTCCAACAACTCTCCAGCCTAATGTATTTGTGGCTGGAGTTGAAATAAAATCCATATCTCTTCCATACACTGAAATGGCTCCTAAATATGTATTTGTTGATGAAACTGGATTATACTCAGTCGCAGGTGTACCACTAGCTGTTCCAAAATAAACAAAACCATTTGTAGAAACATTAAGTGAAGTGTAATTAGCTCCTTTAAAATTAAAATTAAATGCCCCACCAAAATTTGTAGTATAAATTTGATCATCAACATTAACACCAGTAGCTACTAAAACTGTTTTTGCTGGCGCACCAGTTGGATAATTAGCAACAAGAGGGAAATTAGTGTAGGGACTTCCCACAGGCACTCCTGCTCCTGCTGTCGTAGTAACCGCTAACTGATCTAACGAATATTGTGAGACCTGAGCATTTAAATTATTACTACCTGCAAATCCTAACAATACAACCAACAAAGTTTTAGTAATGTTATTTTTTAAAAAGGCATTCGTTACTTTTTCTTGTAATGATATCATCATAGCATTTATATTTAGGGTACTAAACTTTTATTATAAGTTGATAAAAATACATTAAATTTTTGTAAAATTTTAATATAACTAACTGTCTAGCTGACAAATCGACGAAGTGTAAAATATAATCGATAAAAAACATAGTTTTTTTAAAAAAACACATCATAAAAAGTAAGAATTATTTTGATAAAAAATATTTTTTGCGATATTTATCTGAATATTATGTTAGTGTTATTTTTCAAACATTTAATATTAAAAAATAATGAAATGAAATTATCTAATTTAATAAATTAAGAAAATAAAAAAACCTCCCAAATGGGAGGTTCTATTCTAACTAACCTATATATTCATATTCTAACCTAACTCACGCGATTGCTGTTTCTTGACTGATAACTCTTTTCATAAAAGTTCTGTAAAGCACTTTATTTGGAGATACACCTGAAGAAATAATTTGTTTTTTTCTAGAAACTGTAGTTGCAGTTTCATCTGCTTTTTGAATAGTTTGTCTTTGTTTAGAACCCATAAACCAATTCATAAAATCTACATCAGATTCAAAAGCAATAGCTTGAACTGAATCTGTGCAAATAGTAGTTGGTTCGCTAACTGGAGTTAACTCTGTTTTTGTTTGACCAAACATACCTAAGCTTGACAATAAAAATACAATAAATAAAACAACTAAAAACTTTCTGTTTTCAGAGATGAAAAAAGTTGATGTAGTATTTGTGTTCATTGCTTTTGTTTAATTTTCTGAAGCAAAACTACGGCCGTACTAATGAGAATTAAAATATTCTCGATGAATAGCACCAAAACTCGTTAAATCTCATTTGCAAAGCAGTTTGTCCATAAAATAGGTCTTTAATCTAGAAAAAACTCTAAGTTTTTTCGTCATGTCAACTAAGAAACATCACAGCAGTAACTTATGTATTATTTAACACCCTATTTTTGTCATGTTGACGAAGGAAACATCCCACCTGAAACTAACCACAGAAACTCACACCATCCAATCACACCACCACTCCCATCATTTTTCATGTTGACGAAGGAAACATCCCACCAAAAACTAACCACAGAAACTCACACCATCCAATCACACCACCACCCACACCATATTGTCATGTTGACAAAGGAAACATCACACCAGAAAATAACTCCAAAAACTCCAACCATCCTCCCACACCATTTTGTCATGTTGACGAAGGAAACATCACACCTGAAACTAACCACAGAAACTCACACCGGCACTCCCATCATTTTGGAATGTTGACTAAGGAAACATCCCACCAACAAATCAAGCATTAATAAAGTCTCTTTTGTCATATTTATGAAGGAAACATCACACCAGAAATTAAAAAACAATTTTATATGATTAAGAAATGAGATTCTTCGTACCTCAGAATGACAAAAAAACAGCACACATTTCACATAAAACGATGATTCAAAAACTCAAAATTTTCATTAAAAGATCGAATGAGTTCTATTTTCTTATCTCTTTTCCAACCTTTGAGTTCTTTTTCTCTAACTATTGCTTGTTGAATCCAAGTAAATTTTTCATAATAAACTAAAAATTCAATATTGTACCTTGACGCAAAGGTTTTAATTCCTTTTTCAATATTTTCCTTATGCTCTGTCAAACGTCTTCCTAAATTATTGGTCATGCCTATATAATAAGTTGACCTGTGTTTATTCGTTATGATATAAACATAGAAAGTAAGATCTCCTTCATTATATTCAATCATTGTGTTGTTCATATAATTATTTTTTTAATTATTACCATAATAAAAAAGGAAACATCCTAACCAAACACCCACACCATTTTGTCATGTTGACGAAGGAAACATCCCACTAGAAACTAACCACAGAAACTCACACCAGCCAATCACACCAGCCAATCACACAACCACCCACACCATTTTGTCATGTTGACGAAGGAAACATCCCATCAGAAACTAACCACAGAAACTCACACCAGCCAATCACACCAGCCAATCACACAACCACCCACACCATTTTGTCATGTTGACGAAGGAAACATCCCATCAGAAACTAACCACAGAAACTCACACCATCCAATCACACAAGCCACCCACACCATTTTGTCATGTTGACGAAGGAAACATCCCACTAGAAACTAAAACTAGAAACATCCAACCAGCAAATCACAAACTATTTTTGTAGCTAGCATACGGTTTTCTGATACCTCAAAACAATAAAACAAAGGATTAAGCTAAAGTAGTTTCAATATCTTAGACGACAACAAAAACCCAAGAAGAGAGGGTGGTAACAGTAGCTTTAATTAACATACTTCTTGGTAACCTTCACACCTTCGTTAGTTGCAATTTCAATAAGCAACACTTGATTTGTAGTACCAACGTTAAAAAAAGTTTTATTAGCATTAATAGCTTCTTTTTCAAGTAATAACCTTCCTCTGATATCAAATACTTTAATTGATTTCATAATAGTAGCACCTGCATCTATATGAAGATCTTGATTTGGTTTATAAACAATAACATCGTTAGCGTTAAATGAAACCGAATTAATATTTAAAGCTTGGTTGCGATAAACCAGAACAAATCTTTCATTAAAAGTTCCTGCATCAGATCGGAAAGTGTAGGAAGCTTGTTTCAAATCATGAATAATATCTAGCGCTTTGTCTTTTAAATATATATTTTGATTGAGAAACAATCCATCAAAGTCGTATAAATTAATTGTAAAACTTCCTGTTGTTGCAGCATAAAATCCTAACGGTACTTCATCTAAATCTGAAAATGGTAAAGAACGACCTTGTATAGACAATGTTGTAGTAGAATTTGCTAAAGAATATAAAGCAACTGGATTACCTACATTTAGATATTCTCCATCAAAACCTCTATCAATTCCCATTGTTGCATTGGTAGCATAGCCAACTAAGGTTTGTTTGTAAGTACCTTGTTGATCTACAATATCTAACCAAACTCTATGTTTCTCTGAAACTGCTGTTTCTGATGTTGATGGATTTAATGGTGATTGCATTCTAAAAAACTGGTCATTATTTCCAACAACTCTCATAGTATTTGAGAAAGTTGCTGCTCCATTAGACAATCCTTTAATAAAAAATCCTTGTCCTGAAGCAATTTTGCCATTAGGAACTGATGAGTTTATACCAATATTTGGAGCAGAACTAGTTCCTGTTCCTCCTAAATAATTATAAATAGCATAATCATTGGAAGTATACTGACCAGCAGCAATTGGCGTATTGTGAGTCCAAAAATAAATAGTGGCATCTACTACTCCAACGTTCAAAGGATCTGACAAAAACAAATCTGCATTAACAGCACTTGGATATGGATTACCTATTAAGTTAAAATCACTAGTAGATACTAACACAGGACTTGTAACTATTCCATTGTTTGGCACTCCAAAGAAACTTCCGTTGTAAACAGTTGTTGTAACTAGATTGTAGGAAAGAGGAGCTCTTACTAGATATCCTTTACCTACAATCATACTAGAACCTGGGGCAACATTAGACCAATTGGCTATGGTTGGATTAAAGACAAAAAACTTATCGGTTGGTGTTAATGGAGAAAAAGTAGATAAAACTTGATTAGCAATTGGTGAAGACCAATAAGTATAATCAAATCGACTCATTGGCATTGCCGAACGACTATAAGTAATATTACCTGTATTTATTGAAGCATCATTAACCTGAACTAAACTTGCAGTATTATTAAAAATTAGAGAACCACCGGCAACAACAACATCGTTGGTTACTACTAATGAGTGATTAGCATTAAAGGTTACAACACCTGAATCTATTCTAACAGAACAAGCAAATAAATCTCCAGATGAAGTATAATTACCAGCAAATATTGCTCGTGTTGTAGGATTTGGCGGACCATTACTCCAGGTAGTTCCATTCCAAGTGGTTATATAAAAGGCAACAAATACAACATTACTGTACAATTGACCACAAGTACCACTACTAATTACAGCTCTAAAATAACGAATGGTAGTAAAAGTACCCATTTGAGCTGGAGTTAATGTAGTTGTTGTGTTTGCAATAGTAGTTACACCTGAAGTAAACGCTGCATCATTAGCATATTCCCAACGCAAAATAGAACCTTGACTACCAGTTAAAACTAAATTACTTATTGGAGTACCAGTGCAGATTGACTGATTACTAGAAAGCACACCAACTACAGTTGGTGGAGAAACGGTTAAAGTGTTAGTTACAAATCTAGTACAGCCATTAGAACCTGTTAAAGTCGCAGTGTAAGTTATGGAATTTGTTGGTTTCGAATAAACAACACTTGCTGGTGTACCTGCAACATAAGGAATGGTTGCAGCTGCGTCAGAATACAAATCTGTAATTGGCGTCCATGTTAAAGCAGCTGAAAGTGTTCCCGATACTATTACATTATCTAATGCCCAACAATAACCCCAATTTGACTCATAATTAAATCGGATTTTTAAATCTGGCATACCTAAATAAGCAAACAAATCAACAACCACATTAGAAAAAGCTGATGGACCACCTTGCAAAACCGTATAAGACGTTAAATTAGTCCAAGTAGCTCCGTTATCTGATGTAATTTGTACTTCAAACTTATCAAAAGCGATGGCATTAATATAATGATAAAAACTAAGACTAGCCGAAGTAAAACCAGCTAAGTTAAAAGAAGGGGAGGTCAATGTTGTTCTAGTAACTATTCCTGCAGTACCACTTTGAGAATCAGAATTTGCTAAATAAAATTGTGAATTATCATTACTATTAAAAGTGACATTCCAACCAAAACCATTAATATAATTAAATCCGCTTGGTCTTAATGTCCATTGCGAAGCATTAGTATTTCCTCCAGTTGAAGTATTAGCAACTACCCAATTGTTAGTTGGAGTATTAAAATTTTCATTAATTAAAATTGCAGGAGTAGCAATACTAGTACTACCAAAAAGTGGCTGAATAGTTCCTTCACATATTGATGGATTAACAGGAAGAATCGATACTATTGGAGGTGCTTGATTTACATTAATAGTTATAGACGCTAAATTTCCACAAAGACTTCCTGATGTTTGATTGGCTAACAATAAATAAGTAGTTGTCACCGTAGGATTAAAGGTAAAACCTGAAATAACATTTCCAGAAACACCTGTAGCTGGAGACCACACTAAACTATCATAAGCGGCTGCTCCACTTATTGTTACAAGTGAAGTTGTTTCGTTTTCACAAATAGTTAGAGAAGTTGTACTTAAGCTTAAAGCTGGAGGCAGAGTAACTATTGCAACAACTGGTACTCTTGCAGATAAACATTCTGTTGTAAATTTCCAATTGTAAGCTCCTAAATTAAAATTACCATCAATACTATTTCCGTCGATACTAGCCACTGATGAAGTATATGGATAGGCTGCGTTTGTAGTATTCATTCTCAATCCAGAGGCAGGTAACGTATCAAAATATAGATTATATATACCAGGAATTAGAGCATAATTCATGTTGATTTGTTGGAGTGTATTTCCTCCAGAAACTGCAGTCGTAAAAGTAAAACTTGCAAGTGTAATATTGGATGAATTTCTTATTACCAATTTACCTGATTGACCAGATGCAATTGGAAAAATATCTACCGATTGTAATGAGGTATTTGAATTAACTGTAAAATTTACATAACCTTGAAAATTTTGAAGTCCTTTGACACCCAATTGCGTGGTTGGATTGGATGGTCCTAACTTTGCGATTGCACCAAAAGCTCTAGCTTCTGCATAATAAGTTGTTGTTGCACTTATAGCTGGTGTAGTAAATGTATTACCCGAACCAACTTGAGCACCTCCAGATAAAGCATCATACCAACGAATAGCAGATCCAATACTAGGATTAGCAACCAAACTTACAGTTCCATACCCACATCTAGTTACAGGAACAGTCGATACTACTGAAGGTAGTGAACATTCTGTGTTAAATGTTTCTTCCATTGACCATATGCTCTTATCTGAACTTGAACAATTACCTCTTAGCCAAACCCAATAACTTGTACTTGGATTTAATCCAGTAAGATTTAATGTTGTAATACCTGCTCCAACTGATCCTGTAACAGTGGTAGCCATAGTTGGTGGCGTTGCAGTAGTTGAAAGATAGTATTCGTATCCCAATGCTGGTGGTACTGTAGAAGAAACCCAATTAAGAGTGACGGTTGTAGCTGTGACAGCAGAAGAAACAACCTCTGTAGGTTCAATACAAGATGGAGATAAAGTCACACTAATATCATCTAAAGCAATAGAGGTCTGATTGGCAATACTATATCCTCTGTATCCTATATAAAAAACACCTGAACTAACTGGCGTAAAATCAATCTGGGTGGTTTCATAGAAACTATTATCAATTCCTGTCAATGTAGTTAATGTATTGGTCATACCTAACACAGACTGGCTAGTACCATAATAAACAGCCAAATTCTCCGAATTAGAACTTGTGTTACCTGTATTGTAACTAAATTTTAATCGGTACGAAACGCCTGCTGTTAAATTCAAACCTGGAAGAAAAAACCAATCGTTCATATCACTTGTTACATTCTTATCGATTTGAAAAGAACGAGGTGCTGAAGCAAAATTAACCGTTTGTGTCTTCCATTGATTCGTATCGGCATTAATATTTAATACAGAAAAACATGTTGGAGCCGAACCTACTGGTGTAGAATCAAAATTTTGCACATAAGGAATAGTATAATAGCCACATGTTGTAGCAACCGTGATGGTATTACTATTTACAATACAACCAGGACCTAAAGCTCTTACTCTGTAATAATATGTTGTAAATGGTAACAAACCTGTTATAGTAAGTGAGGTTACACCTGAACTTAAAATTAAATTATTATAACCTGGCAGAAATGTTGCAAAAGTATTGCTAGTAGACACATCAATAGCATATCCTGTCGAACCTGCTATAACCGACCAATTTGCTGTAAAATCATTTCCTCCAACTAAAGTTGCAGCCAAAGCTGTTGTAGACTGAAAACAGGTGGTTGCAGAGCCAAAAAGTGGATTTGTCAAATTATAAAATGGTCCGCCAGCACATTTTTCATTATAAGAAATAACCCAATAATAATAAGTTGTACCTGAAGCTAATCCTGTTTGATTAAAAGTAGTTAAATTAGAATTGGCTACCACTCTATAAACTGGAGTTGTTCCATAATTAAATCCTACAGAATATATATTTCTATTTATGAAAGTTGCTGCAGTTGGTGGTGTATTTACTGTACTTCTAACAATTAAATATTTTGAAGGAGCTGGTGTTGCAGCAGTAAAGGTATTCCCTACAAAAGTAGTATTTGTAATACTTGTTCCTCCAATAACCAAAGCTGTTGGTTGACTTGGCGGAGTCACACAAGGTGGACCAGGCACGTACAAATACTGAAATCCAAAAGGAGGATAAGCTGATGAATTGGTGAGAAGTGTGTGCGTATTCACAGTACCATTTATAGTTGCGCCAGTTACATCCCAAAGTTGACTGCTCCCTTGAAAACGATTAAAAACATTTCCTTGTGCAATGTCATTATTTTGTCCTCTCAAACCTACTTGGACATTTACCGTTAATGCAGAAAGAGATGTATCACAATTACCATATAATAAAAGTATTTCATTGGAAGTTTCTGACAAGCGAATTTGAAAATCGAAATCTCCTACAGCAGTCTTTCTATTAGCATTAGTCCATTGAACCACAAAAGTTCTATTGGGCGCAATTCCTTCAGTTGCATAAACTATATTAGCCGGAGTAGTTGCACTTGAAATTAAATCGGTACCTAAGGCACAAACAACACCTCCACTAGCTGCTCCATTATATGCTGTATTGTCTGACAAAGGCACATAATTAGTAGCTGATGGAGCAACAGTTCCAAAGGTTATAAAACCATTTGGACTAATATAACATTGTGTAAAATTGACACTATCATAAACAAAAGTAAAACCCAGTGGCACTTGAACTGCTGCTTGATTATCCCATGGTGCTGAGAAAGCATTTGTTGGAGCTCCAGATAATGGAACATATCCACTAATTGACTGTGTAAGAGTATAAGCATTTACCTGAGCTTGAGTTTTGTTTATTCCTAACAGAACCATCAAAACGGCAAGGAGAGTAATAAATGTAGTTTTTTTTCTATGCAACATCAGTGTTTATGTGACTTATCATGTTATTTGCTCTATTTTTTTTATAGCTAACTATTTGACTATAAATATTATTAGAATTTTCAATCTACTAAAATAGTACATTTTCTTTCACGGAAAATGCAACAAAGCAAGTATTCGACAATAAGCAATTATAATCGACGAAATGCATATTTTTATATAAAAAAGTGCATTAAATTTTATTGTCTTTTTATATAAAAATAAGTAATTTAGTAAAAAAAAATATGGCAAAAGTTATAGCTCCATTCAAAATTGTAGGAACATTAGACGATTTAGTGTTTTATATAGACCAAGAAAAGGAGAACCGCGTAAAAACTAAAGGTAAAACAGGGGTTTCTTCAGAAGAATTTAAACGAAATCCCATATTCAATAAGGTAAAAAACCATAGTAAAGAGTTTGGTAGATGCACTAAAAAAGCGCAAAGCTTTAGATTCGTAGCACATCATTTTAACAACAGAGCTAAAGATGGAAGTTTTGCCGGACGCTCTAATAGATTAATGCTTGATGTAATGAATGAAGATGAAACAAGTGTGCACGGTGAAAGAACCGTTGAAATTGGTATGCAAACTAATGACGCCAAAGAATATTTTATTGGTTTTGAAGGAAATAAACTTAGAACTTTGAAAAAAGTACTTAACGCAAAATGGCATTGGAACGAAGAAACTAGTGAATTTTCAATTGATAAATTCTTACCCAAAAAGAATATCGATTGGCCAAAAGAAGCAGAATTTTTACACATCGCAATTGCAAGAGCTAATTGGAATTATATTGACAATAATTTCAGCACAGAGTATAGCGAAGAATTAATATTTGAAAAAGAAGAAGAAGAAAGCAACTTAGTGATTAAAACAAATATACCAAAAGGAAACCACCTTCAACTAACTTTCTTATTTATAGGGTTCTCATTACAATATAGAAAAAAATTGAAAGAATTGAAACGAATAAACAATACGGTTTCCATAATTTGGAGTAAATAAATAACCTTTTCTAACAATTGAATTAGTAGTACTCTTTTTCCTAAAATAATATTTTAGGTAATGTGGTCAAAAATAGTTGGTGATTTTTCATTTTAGATTAATTATCTTGTCCATATCAAACTGAAGAGGAAATTGGCTCTGCTGAGGAGCAACCAATCAG
>NZ_BAABCS010000001.1:0-2228 GCF_039539165.1 Flavobacterium chungnamense | reverse complement strand
AGCAGCAACATTTACTTCTGCAGCCGGAGCTACAACAAGTACCTTTACTTATACTTTAACAGCAACTGCACCTTGTGTAAATGATACAAGTATTGCAACAGTAAATATTATTACTGCTCCAACAATAACTACACCAACTCCATACCAAGTTTGTGATGAGAATACCGATGGTGAATCGTGTTTGTTTTTCTTACAGACGAAGAATGCAGAAATCACAACTAATCCGGGTTTAGTAGTTACTTATCACTTAACGGCTACAGATGCTTTGACAGGATCTAATATAATCACACAAAATCCGTATTGTAACATACAGGCGTTCTCTCAAATTTTACATGTAAGAGTTGTTGATCCATTGGCACCAGCTTGTGCGTCAACAACAACCTTGCAATTAATAGTTAATCCAAAGCCGCTTATTAATCCAAACGTTACAAACTATGCACTTTGTGATAATAACAGCCCAGGTGATGGAGTAGAGCAATTCAATTTACCAACAAAGACAGTTCAGATAATCAACGGTCAGCCTAACATGACCGTGAGATATTATTTGACACAAGCAGATGCAACATCGCAAACGAGTCCACTAGCTAATTTGTATACAAATGTTACACCAAATGCTCAAGTAATATGGTATACTATTAGAAATACAGTTACAGGATGTATCTCTGTAGGTTCATTTAGTTTGATTGTGAACCCACTTCCAGTTACCACAGTTAATAGCCCAACGGTTTGTACAGGTGATGCAGCTACAGTAACCGCGACAGTAAGTACAGCAGGAACTTATTCTTATGCATGGACTGTGCCATCAGGAGTTACTAATCCAGGGAATGTTGCTAGTTTTACTACCACAGTTGCAGGAACCTATAGTGTAGTTACTACCAATACTGTTACAGGTTGTGTAGGACTTAGTGCTTCAGGAATAGTAAATTTAATTTATGCACCTATCATCACCACTNACCACAGTTGCAGGAACCTATAGTGTAGTTACTACCAATACTGTTACAGGTTGTGTAGGACTTAGTGCTTCAGGAATAGTAAATTTAATTTATGCACCTATCATCAACACTCCAAGTAACTATGTTGTTTGTGATGAGAACAATGATGGAGAGAGTTGTTTATTTGATTTAACGACAAAGAATTCACAGATATCGACACAAGTAGGTATTTCGATTAGTTATCATTTAACGCCAACTGATGCACAAACAGGATCTAATCCGATAAGTACAGCAACGCCTTATTGTAATATTATAAGTCCACAAACGATTTATGTTCGTGTTTCTGATCCCTTAGCACCAGCTTGTTCTTCGTTTACAAGTTTCCAATTGATTGTTATTCCAAAACCTATTGCTGGTTCGGTTAGTGATTATAGCTTATGCGATAGTAATCCGAGTTTAGCCATTACTGAGGCAGTATTTAATCTAACATCAGTTGTTACCCCACAAGTATTAGGAACTTTATCATCGGCTAGTCATACCGTTACCTATTACACCTCACTAGCAGATGCTCAAGTGCCTACCAATGCTATTTCGGCAATTGCGGCTCAAGCTTATACATCTCCAGGAGCAACTTTATGGATAAGACTTCAAAACAACACAACAGGGTGTTTTGATATTACTACGGTTAAATTAGTAGTAAACACACTTCCAATAATTTCTGCTTTCTACCCACAATATGAGTTGTGTGAGACTGTGGCACCATTAGGAATTGAGACTTTCAATTTGAATTCACAATTGACAACAATCTTATCAGGTCAAACAGGTATGCAAGTAACGTTCTATCCTTCATTGGGTCAAGCCCAAGCAGGTACAGGAGCTATTGTAAATACAGGAGCTTATGCAAATGTGGTTCCTTATGCACAAACATTAGGGATTCGTATTACTAATACCATTACAGGATGTTTTGCAATATCTACTATGGACTTGGTGGTAAATCCAAAACCACAACCTGTTGTACCAACAGCGCCATATACAGTTTGTGATGATGATGCGGATGGTATTTCACAGTTTGATTTAAGCACTTTAACGCCAGGATTTTTAGGAGTATATACTTTCAGTTATTTTTACACTCTACCCGATGCAGAGAATAATGTAGTTGCAAATTCAATCAATCCTAGCGCTCCTTTTACCAACAATCAACCTTTTGTACAATTGTTATATGTAAGAGCAGAAGATCCACTTACAGGATGTTTTACGGTATTTCAAATAGAACTTAATGTAGATCCATCACCAGTG